>JAFSIU010000185.1 GCA_017439615.1 Bacillota bacterium | reverse complement strand
GGTATGAGCGTAAAGAAAACGCTTCGGTGAAGCGTTTTTAGCGAATAGCGCTGAGGCGGGTACCGAATGCGTAAGCATTGGGTCGCCGAGGCGGCAGCATGCAAGGCAAAGCCGCAGCAGGCGGCGAGTCTCGCCGAGCGCACCATAAAAACGACATCTCAAAAGAGATGTCTTTTTTTTTAATCATTTTACCATTACTGCTTTATTCTTACTGAAGAAAGCAAAGAACAATTCTGTTAACTTCATCTGCAATAGCAAACAGTGGAAATGATATCTGTGAACGAATAACACAAACGGTCATATTGCAGCATCCTATACATTGTGGAAGAAAGAACACCTGAAGACTGTAACCTTTTGGTGTTCTTTCTTTTTATTCATTTTCAAGATTAACTCCTATGATTTCCCCGACTGCGGCATAAAAAAGCGAATGCAGCAGCAGGCAGAGCTGCAAAGGCCAGCAAAAGCAACAAAAGCAGATGGTCTGCGGCAAGCCACAGCCAATAGCATGGCAGAACAAAACGCAATGCATTCAAAAAAGGAGAAAGCATAGCAATATCTACAAAAAGCGGGCAGAAAGCCAAGGATGCGAGCACCAAAAGTGTGAGCAGGATGTTCAGATTTCTTGGCTGAGGACAAATTGCGGCAAGCAGCAAAGCCGCAGCCATAAGCAGCATACAATACACAAACACCGCAGGGATAAGACGGAAACAAAATTCATCCGACTGAACAACACCTGCCGCGACCAGTCCTATTGCCGCCGCCGAGGCAGAAAAGAGCGCTCTCACGGCGAGATTGGGCAGGATGATATGCAAGAGGCTTTTGCGCATGCCGATGCGCAGAGAAAGCGCTGAAAATGCTTCCTGAAGCAAAGGCACAGAGAGAATACAAATTGCAATGAAAAGCAATATGGCAGCTGCACCCATCATAAGATTATGCGATTTGACATTTTCGGGAGAAACACCCTCGGCAGAGAGCAATTCAAAACTGAAGGCATAGCCATCTGCCAGCATAGCTTCATATTTTTGCAGAACCTCTTCCTGCGGGATAGCATATTCGGCGAGGCTTGCTGCTGTGATATATGGAGCATATTCACTGAAAAGCACGGCAGAAATATGGCTTTGATATATCATCGGTGCAAAAGATGAGGCGGTTGAAATAAAGCTGATTATACCCTTGGTCTCCCCTGCTTCAAACCTTGCATCAAAATCTGCGGGGAGGCTTGCTGCACAATCGATTTCCCCTTGCAGCAATGCATTCTGCATTTCGTCTGCCGAAGCATATTCCACAAAGCCTCTTTCATGCAGCAAAGCGACCACTCTTTGCGAGAGATATCCGCTGCCTGCATTATAAATCCCTGCAGGAGGAAGCCCTGCAAAGCTGCCATAGAAAGAAGCGGCAAAAACAGCAACCGCTATCAGCAGCAAAAACAGCATAAAAGCCTTGGAGGAGACAGTTCTTTTCAAAGCAAAGCTCAAGCTGCTCATTGCGTCTCACCTCCGCTCCGCAAAAGCTGAAGTCTGCGCCACAGCAACAATATACATAACAAGCTGTAAGCTGCCAAAGCGATGATGCAAGCTGCCTTCAAGTCGCCACCCAAAAGCGGGGCAAACAGATTGAGTGCGGCACCAAAGGGTGTTATATCGCCAAAGAAAAGCAGACCATCGGCAAGCATTTGGCGAGGCACAAGTCCACCGCAGAGGAAAAGACCGCAAGCGGCAAAAGCAGTATTGCACATGATGCCCCAGCCGCGCAGCATAATCACTGTGCTGCTGAAAAGAGAGATAAACAGCAATGACAACACACAGACTGCAAGAACATACAATCCGTTTTCAATTTCAATAAATCTGCCGGCAAGGAGCAGCAAAGCGGCACAAAGCAACAGACGGAAAATAAAGGGCAGCATCACTTTCCCACCTGCAAAGCGAATATCCCCCACTCCCAAGGCACGCAGACGGCAAAGCATGGAGCGATTCATATCCGCAAGGCAAAGCTCAGAAAAGAAATTGCCGCATAAAAACAAAAGCAAAACCAGCCAGCAAAGAGAATAATAGCTCACAGCCGACATATCGGTATCAGCAAAATCAGCAACCGATATTTCAAAATATTTTTCTCCTGCGACTATGGCTTCATTCAGCAGGCTTTTATTGGTTTTCTCCAAAAAAACGCTGTTTGCTGCACTGCCTAACTTATGCTCGGCGATGATTTCCTGTCCGCAGAAAATTCCATATTGTCCTGCCGCAAGCAGCAGCTCACCAAAGCTTGCCACTTCTGCGACCATATCTGAATAAGATGCAGCATTATGCGAAAGGATTATCTGCCCTTTGGCATTTCTGCCTGCAGCAATATCCCCGACAAAGCTCTCGGGCAAAATGATCGCGGCAATGCTTTTGCCGCTCTCCAGATTTGAAACTGCCTCCGCATAATCGCTTTTTTCGATATCGAGCAAGGAGGAGATATAATCCATCTCCATAACAACATTAACGAGGATACGGCTCATGGCAGTATCCTCGTTATCCACAACATTGACCTTCAGGGGAGCAATTTTATTCTCGGCTGCTGACATAGTGCCGAATGCGGCGAGTGCACAGACAATGGCAAATAAAGCTGTCAGCACAAATGCCGGCAACAAGCAGCGGCCAAAAAGCTTTATATCCCTTGCCAGCATTGTCAATCCCCCAAACAGTTTTTTAAAACTTCAAATGCTATTGAAGCATCAACATAAGCCCCATCAAAGAGCCTGTAAGCTCACCTACCAAGGTAGCAAATTCGTCTTCGGAGAGCAGCAGAATGTCGGTATATTTACCTGGCTTCAATTCATCATCTGCTCTGAAAATGACCTCGGCATCAACAACCCATTTTTCGCCTTCACCATATATTGTATCAAGGCCGATTGCCAAAAGCTTCTTTTCTTCACGGACATCACCTTTGGCTCTGATATTCTCATCATTGTCGATCTGGCAGATAAGCTCATATTCACCGAGTGTCTTGTCATAAGTCAGTTCGGCATCAAGAGTTTCATCGCCATCTTCTTCGGCCAATATCTCTATCGCTAATTCTTTATCGCTGTCCGCAATCATGACCTGGACATCAGCAAGAACATAATCATCCTCGACAATGGTCAAACGGCAGAATTCAGGAGCAGCGGGATCGGGTCCCATAAAGAATAAAACCTTGCTTTCTGCTGCTCCGTCTTCAACGATCATATCCATACCGACAAAATATTTGCCTTTTTCAGAGATATGGAAAACAAAAGACAAAGTGCCATTGTCCATTTCCTCGGCAAAATCTTCAAGATCAGCAAGCACAGCATTGACAGAATCATCGAGATTCTTCATAGCCTCGTCTGCGGTGCTGCCAAGTTCCATTTCCTCGAGCATACCCATTTCTTCATAGATAACAAAGAGATCCTTCAAAAAGCTGCGGAATTCCTGATCATCTCTTATATAGATGCAGACATCTTCCACGACAGCAGGCAAACCGACATTATCAAGAAGAACACTGACAGAGGTTACGAGAGTTTCTTCATCCGCAACAACGATACCGGCTTCGGTTTCTTCTATCAAGGCATTTTCTTCAAGACTTGCTACCAGCATATTACAGAAATCTGCAGCAATATCTTCTGACTTTTCATTCAATTCCTCAGCCTTGGTCATCAAAGCTGCAGCATTGCCCAGACCGAGCTCTTCCACAAGCTCCTTTGCCGAAATATCCAAGCTGTAGGAGCCACCGGGTCCAAAAACAGATTTGTCAAAGTTTTCGACAATATTCTCAAAGCCGACACCCAAAACTTTTGTGCCGAGCAAAGCATCAGAGGAGACAGTCAAAGCATCCTCATTCACAGTCAGCAAAGCATCGATAACAGAAACGGCAGAAACCTCCATACCTGCTTTGATACCGAACTGCATATTCTCGGGATCGCTGTAAAGCTTTGCAGTCAGAGCTGCATTAGGCAGCTCAACATCCAGATAAGAAGAAAGCAGATCTTCTGATTCGAGAACAAGTTCAACACTACCGCCGTTGAAGGCTTTATATATTATTGAATCTTTTTGTGCCTGCATCTGCACATCAGCAGTTTTTGCTATTCCGTCTGCCACAAGACCGAGAGGACCTTGGGTCTCGATCACAGACTGAGGAGCGGAGGAAAACCCTCCCGAAACTGCAAAGGCTGCGATTCCGATAACTGCAACGATTGCAACAGCAATGATGGCTATCATAGGAGCGCGTGATTTTTTGACGGGATTATAAGTGTTCTCTGTCATTTTCTTTCCTCTTTTCTTTTTTATTTAAACAGATTTTTATAATTTATGCAGAAGTCTTCCAAATGTTCACTGCTGCCAGAAAGCTCTGCTCTGCTGAAAAGACGCGGTGGATCGGAACCCAAAAACAGTAATTTATCATAGAAAGCGGCGAATTCCAATGGATCATGCCCGACATAAATAATAGTCTTGCCCCTTGACTTCAGCCCCTGAACAAGCTCGATAAACTCATCACGATAGCCGATGTCAAGCGAATCGCATGGCTCATCAAAAAGGATTATATCAGGCTCAGCCAAAAGCGCACAGGCAATGCTGACTTGTTTTTTCATACCGCCTGAAAGAGCCGAGACCTTTTGTGCGGCATAACGCTCCACTCCAAAGCAAAGTTTTTGGGGAACTGTGCAGCCGGCAAGACCTGCGAAGAATTTCAGATTGTCCTTGACAGAAGCATCTTCAAAAAGTGCATTACCCTGCGGCACATAGCCGATACGGCCATCGGCAATTACTTCCCCCGATGAGGGCTTGACTGCGCCTGCGATAATGGAAAGGGCTGTGGATTTGCCGCTGCCGTTCGGGCCTGCGAGCACAAGGCATTCACCATTCTGCACCGACAAGTTCAGATTCTGCAGAACGTGTTTTTTTCCATAGGAAAAGCAAATATTTCTGACTTCGGCCACACTCAATCTCCCTCCTGCCATACGGCATTTATTACTATTATTATACTTCCTTGCAGCCTAAAATACAATAGAATTATCATATAAGAAAAGCTGTTCGAACTGCCCTTTGGCAAAATAAAATGGTGCAGGACAAGCCTGCACCATTTTGGATAAAACAATATTATTCACCAAGAATGATTTTGGTCAATTCGACGGGAGGAACGATAACTCCGTCTTTATAAACACGCATATTGCCGCTGGCGATTTCATCAATAAGAATAACTTCATCACCGTGATAGCCGAATTCGAATTTGATATCCCAGAGGTCAAGACCCTTGGTTTTGAGCTCATCGGCAACGATTTTGGTGATAGCAAGAGTCTGCTGCTTCATGGACTGATACATTTCCTCGCTCATAACACCGAGTGCTGCCAAGGCATCGCTGGTTACAAGAGGATCACCTTTGGCATCATCCTTGAAGGTGGTTTCTACATAGCCACCCTCCAAAGCGGTACCGTCTGCGATATAAGCGCCATAGCGACGAATGAAGCTGCCGGTTGCAACCAAGCGGCAGATGACTTCCAAGCCATGACCGAAGACCTTGGCAGGAAGAACTTCCATAGTAGCATTTTCGATATCTGCGGATACATAATGAGTCTTGATGCCTGCCTGCTGCAGCTTTTCAAAGAAAAGTATGGAGGTTTTCAGATTTGCTTTGCCGATGCCTTCAATAGTCAAACCGACAGTATTTTCACCGGGATCAAAAACGCCGTCCTTACCGGTACAATCGTCCTTGAACTTCAACAGCACATTGCCGTTTTCCAATTGATAAACATCTTTGGTTTTGCCTTCATAAATTTTTTCCATTTCATAAACCTCCTTAATTGCATTATATAAAACCCTTATAATCCAAATATTTTAAGATATTCTGTAGTATTTTTCAATAAAAATTTTTCAAAAATATCATTTTTTTGCTTTGATCCGCGGGAGATTCCATTTATATCTGGTTGCCAGCATACGCAGCATAAAAACCGTCAGCATTCCGATGAAGGCAGATGCCAGTTTGCCGAAGCCCAGAATATTAAGAGAATAGCAAATAAAACAGCCCGCCAGAGATGCTATGGCATAGATCCGCTTACGCAGTACAAAAGGCATATCCTTCACAAGAGTGTCACGAATGATGCCGCCCCCAATACCTGTGGTCATACCAAGAAAAATGATGAAAAAGGCATTTTCGCCATACCCCGCATCCATTCCGACTATCATGCCGTAAACCGAAAAAACTCCCAGTCCCAAGGCATCGAAAACATTATTCACTTTGTCAATCTTCTGTTCAGAGACAATATATTTATCAGAATAAATTTTGGCAAAAAGAAAGACTGTCAAAGCAGCAATACTTGCCACCAGCACATAAATACCGTCAGTGAATATATGCGGAGGCAGCTCACCCAGCATTATATCACGCAAAACGCCGCCGCCGACAGCGGTGATGATGCCAAGGAAAAGCACACCGAAGATATCAGCTTCCTTTTTCACTGCCAAAACCGCACCTGAAACGGCAAATGCTATGGTTCCAATAATTTCCAGAATAAAGAAAATCTGCTCAGCCAATGTCATGACCTCTCAAAAAAAATAATATTGCATATTATAAGCCAATCAAACAAAAAAGTCGATATAAAAATAAAAAATTGCCGCCTTTTTCATTAAAAAGACGGCAAGCGATTTTTTAAAGAATATAGCGACTCAGATCTTCGTCATCGGCAATATCCTTGAGTTTTTGTTCAACAAATTCCTTGTCGATCTGTACATATCCCGAAGCTGCTTCGGGTGCGTCATAGAGCAAATCCTCCAGCACCTTTTCCAGAATGGTATGCAGACGGCGCGCACCGATATTCTCTGTATTTCTGTTGACAGAATCGGCAATATTTGCTATGGCATCAATGCCGCTTTCGGTGAATTCGACCTCCACACCATCGGCGGAAAGCAGAGCAACATATTGCTTGAGCAGAGAATTCTCAGGCTCGGTAAGGATTCTGCGAAGGTCCTCGACCGAAAGATTAGTCAATTCAACTCTGATGGGGAAGCGTCCCTGCAGCTCGGGGATAAGATCGGAGGGCTTGGAAACATGGAAGGCACCTGCCGCGATAAATAGCATATAATCGGTTTTGACGGGACCATATTTGGTCATCACGGTCGAGCCTTCGACAATGGGCAGAATATCACGCTGCACACCGCCTCGGGAAACATCGGGACCATGGCCGTCCTTGCCGGCAATTTTATCAATTTCATCAAGGAAAACAATGCCTGCCTGCTCGGCACGCTCAATGCCGAGGGATTGCACCTCATCCATATCGACAAGCTTTTCGGCTTCTTCCTGAGCTAGAAGCTTGCGGGCTTCTGCAATCGTTACCTTGCGTTTTTTCTTCTTTTTGGGCATAATGCTGCCTAAAATACCCTGCATATTGATGCCCATTTCCTCCATGCCGCTGCC
>JAFSIU010000184.1 GCA_017439615.1 Bacillota bacterium | reverse complement strand
TATAATCACTGATTGATAAATTTATATTATCACAGCATTTATATATTGTCAATTAATCTTGCATATACCAAAGCGAATAAATTATCCGAAAATCAACATAAATAAGAAACGGGCATAATTGCAATCCACGAATGCAATTATGCCCGTTTGAATTTATTTCCGGCCGCGCAGCTTCTTCTTCAGCCAAATCACTTTTCTTATCAGCTTTTGGTATAAGGGTTCGGCAAAGTTATAAAGCTTGTACATCACAGGCTTGAATACCATGTCATATTCACCCATGAAGCACACATAGTCCCCGCCGAAGCGACGGCTCAGCCCGAGATGTGTTATCTCGCAGGGTGAGCCTAATGCGGAGGCGGTTATTTGCTTTTTAATTTTTTCTTCAACCAAATGACCTTGCGTATCAGCTTCTGATATAAGGGTTCTGCAAAATTATATAGCTTGTACATCACAGGCTTGAATACCATGTCATATTCACCCATGAAGCACACATAGTCCCCGCCGAAGCCCCTTTTGAACTTGACCAGACCATAAAGCGGATGGTCTTCGGGAACAAGTCCCGGCACACCGCGGAAATCATAGAGGGTGCAGCCCTCGGACTTTGCCCATTGTATCATACGCCATTGCATCAGATAATTGGGCATCAGCTGGCGATATTCATTGGCGGAGGCGCCATAGATATACCAGGCTTTGTCGCCGAGCAAAAATGCAAGTGCGCCCGAAATGGGTTTGTCCTCATAATATACCATAAACATTCTTGCCATACCGGAGGCCTTCAAAATGTCATAAAAGCCTTCGAAATAGCTGTAGGAACGGATAAGGAAATGGTCTCTTTCTGCTGTTGTCTGCAGCAAGGAATAGAATTCGGGCAGTTTTTCACGCGGTGCATCACTGTCCACCACAACACCCTTTTTCTCTGCCAGACGGACATTATAGCGGGTTTTCTGATGAAAATTCTTCAAAAGCTCCTCTTCTGTGGGAGCGATATTCAGGCGGAAGACATAGCGCGGCTGCACACCCTCAAAGCCCTCGCCCTTGGCGGCATTCTCAAAGCCTGCTTCACGGAAGCGGCGATGCCAAAGCTCGTTTTCATCAGGGATATCGGGATCAAATTTGCAGAAAAGCGCTTTTTCTTTTTTGCCTGTTTCCCTGATGCCGCGCAGCAGCTCCTGCCATGCAGACTCATTTTCCATATCAAGCACGGGACCGCGTGAGCAATAGAAAAAGCTGCCCAGATGCGCAGGCAATTGGCGGCAGAGCAATGATGCCGCTGCCACGATCTCGCCATCATGCTCGACGATCAGACGGATAGGCTTCCATGCACCCTTTTTGACCTCGCCCCATTCCCAGGTCTGCAGGATATGACCCTTGGGATGATGATTCATAAAGTCATTAAATCTCTCTTTTTCGGAAATATCAATTATGCGATATTGCACAACATCTTCCTCCATCACATTTATTCCCTTCTATATTCTCCAAAACTTACCGCTTTCCTGCCGTAAAGCAGCATTTTCAAAGCTGAATTTCATTTAATCAGCTTTGCCGTATATAAAGCTTTCTATACCTTCGGCAATCGCTGCAGCGGCATCAGCCTGAAAATCCTTATCGCAAAGTTTAGCTCTTTCCCCGGCATTGCTCAAGAATCCAACCTCGATCAATACTCCGGGCATACGGGTGTGGGAAAGCACTGTATATCTTCCGAAGGAATAATTTCTGCCTTTGGTGCCAAGCTTATGCAGCAGAGAATCATAGATTGCAGTCGCCAGGAGTTCCGCGCCGTTCTCAGCATTATAATATACCTCTGTCCCGTTTGCTGTTTCATTGGTGAAGGAATTGCAATGCAAAGAAATGAAAAGATGTGCCTTTTGCCTGTTCGCAACAGCAGCTCTTTCCTCCAATTCAATAAATCTGTCCGTTTCACGGGTAAAAAGCACCTTATAGCCTTTTTTCTTCAAGTTTTCGCCTAATTGCATAATCATCTGCAGATTCAGATCCTTTTCCAGAACCCCCTCGGCAGAGCTGCCATTATCCTTGCCTCCGTGCCCTGCATCCAGCACAATGCAGATATCCTGCGGCGGTAATGTGCTCAGATCGGCAACAGTTTCCTCGCCCCGCAATAAAGAAAAAACAGCAAGGACTGCAGCCAATAGCAGTGCAAAACAAAATATTCTTCCCCAACGGAGCTTCTTCTTGCTGCGTTTTTGCGGTTCAGGTGAAGGCTCTGCATATATTTCATATAATTGCGTATTAGCATAAACTGTTGCAGCCGGCGGCAAAAAATCATTCTGCATTTTCTTTTCCTCCAAAGCATTTATACCTCTTGGACGAAAAGAAATACCGCTTTGTTCTGCAATGCAGGTGCTTCTCACATTTTTGCCGCAAAAGCAGAAATAGATATAATGGCGGAGCCAAAGGCTCCGCCATTATTGAAACCGATTATTCAGTTGTTTTATTCATCAGCTTCCTGAGCTGCAAAATATTCATGCAGGGCTTCGGCAATGGCAGCTGCTGCCAAAGACTGATATTCCTCATCACAAAGATTCTTGCGTTCCTCAGCATTGCTCAAAAAGCCCATTTCTATCAGGATACCGGGCATTTTGCTCTGACGCAGCACCTGATAAGAGCCATATGTATAAGATCTTGCACGGGCATCAAGCTTGTCCTCCATAGAATTGAACACCTGCTCTGCCAATGCATCTGCTGATGCGACCTTGTTGTAATAGACATCAAAACCGTTTACAGAAGTATCCTCATAGGCATTGCAATGAATTGATACGAAAATATCTGCCTTGCAATCATTGGCAAATTTTGCACGCTTGCTCAGACTGAAATATTCATCATGCTCACGGGTATATACAACCTCATAGCCCATATCTTCAAGCGCTGCACCCAAAAGCATAGATATCTCCAGATCAACATCCTTTTCGCTGACTCCGCCATATACACAGCCATGGTCATTGCCGCCATGACCGGGATCAATATATATTATCTTCTTTCCTATGGCTACCATGCTTGTATTAGGTTCTTGTGAGGTGCCCGTATTAGCCGCACCGACAACTGTAACCTCATTTCCCGTTGCTGTCGGAGTTTCGGGGATAACCAAAGTAGTCTGCGGCGCTGTCGTCACCTCAACAGAAGAAGCAGATGATACGACTGTTGTTTTTTCGGAAGTAACCGTGGTCTGCTCTGCTGTATGAACAGTGGTTTGCTCTGCAGCAACCGTGGATTCTATAACAGTCAATGTGCTGTCCTGCTGTGCCATTGTTTCCGTACCTGCCCATTTACCGATACCGAAGGCTGCGGCGGACATCACCGCCAGCAAAGCCACCGCCACCCAAACAGGCTTGAGCCTCTTTCTCTGCTGAGTCTGATGCTCTGTTCTGAGATATCTATTCAAATCCTCAAAATCCTGCTGTGTATATTCATAGGTCCTGCGGATATTCTTTGCAGCAGCTGCTGATGTTGTCTCTGACTCTGCTTGCGCCTTGTTTTTGCGCCATTCGGAAAACACATCAACAATATCAGCATCTTCTGTTCCGCTTTGGAATTCAGAACTGCTGCCGCCATAAGCAGCAAGATTCTGCCGCATCTGCGCGATCTCAAGCTCCAATTCTCTGATATGGGCTTCGGCTTCTTTATTTATGGCATTATTATGCTCATTGTCATATCCTCTGTGCCTGTGCAAATAACTGTCCTCCATGTCAAAAAGTTTTTGGATAATTGACGAAAAAAAGTCAGATTTTGTTCTCAATCCAAGATTTTAGCATAAAATTGCATAAATTTCAAAGAAATATTGCAAAATATGACAAAACTGTAAGTTTACAATGTTAAGTGACAGTAACTTTTTTAAAATTATGAGGTGTAAATATGGAAGAAGCTATCAAATATTTAGCTGAATTTATCTTAATTGCTTCTGTTATTTGTTCCGGTATTTTGTTTATGTATAAAATTTATATGCATCAAGAAGGTAAGCGAAAAAAATATGAAGAATTATGGGAAAAGGCTTTAACAAAATATATTGGATCTTGATTTAACAATTAACTTTTCGACATCTTAGGAATTGACATAATGCAAATAAAAAAGGGGCAGAGTGTCAATCACTCTGTCCCTTGTCTTTCTTTTGAAAGTAGTAATTAATTCCAAATTTTATTAGGCTTTTTATTAATTGATATATTATAAAAGCTGCTATTACATATAGTCCTAAATAAATTATTAATTCAATTATTCCGGGTTTCATTTTATCACTCCTTATTCTGCATTTTTTCTTTAATTATACAATGTGTGAATATAAAAATCAATATTTATGAGGTGTTTATATGTTTAAAAGTAGAAAAAGCAAATATATGTTAATTGTTGTTATGGCTCTTTGTTTGGTCATAGCTTTTTCTGCTTATGCCTTTGCCGGTGTTGTTGATACTGTTGGTGGTGTTATTCTTGACGCTGTTAATTCAACAGCTGGTGTTGCTTTTAAAGTTTTTTGGTTTCCTAATTCCGCAAATGCTGCATTAGTATACAGCAATGGTTTTGCATATTATGATTCTGTTGAATTTTCTAATTTAAATACTTACGTTCGTGATTATTTAAGTGGCGATGGTGTTGTTTGATTTTAAAAAAGTTAATAGTTCTTATTATTTGTATTGCGATTTTTATTTAAACGGTGTTCTTGTTGCATCTGATATACAATTAACTCAAGTCGGCTCTGGTATTGGCTCTGATGAACTTGATTCCGCCTTTTTCCGTGGTTTTATTTTAGAATCGTCAAGCAATACGGTCCCCTTTATGCTTGACGAAATTCGTATAACTTCTGCAAATGTTCCCAACCTCGTTTCCCCTGTTCCCTATGAAGATAACTTGGTTTGGGTACTTCCGGACAGCACAAATTTAGCTGCAAATACTCTTGCAATACAATCTGACTATCTTTCCGGCAAATATCGTGTTGGCGGCATTCGTCCTTCTATGGTAGAAAAAGGTCATGTTTGGTTCCAAATCAGCATTCCTCTTTTCTTATTCGTCAGTAATAATGGAAATAAAGTATTGCCGGTCAAATCTGCATGAAACATCTCAGTATCGCATTTGCTGCATCTCATTTTATCATCCCTCCAACATCTTATTGATCGGCTTCACTCTATCACATCTTACTGATTATTTCAACTGCTGAAGAAAGTGCCAAAACTGACATCACCATCACTATCAAGGATTCTTAGTCCCGCTTTATATCAAGGTTTTTACTTCAAGAGGAATCTATGATGAAATATTCTTCAAAAACAAAAAAACAGGCACCGAATAAATCGGTGCCTTCAAAAATTAACCCGGCGATTACCTACTCTTCCAGGGGGGTAACCCCCAAGTACCATCGGCGTGAAGGAGCTTAACTTCTGTGTTCGGAAAGGGAACAGGTGTGGCCTCCTTGCTATGGTCGCCGGGAAAGCGAAAACAATAT
>JAFSIU010000024.1 GCA_017439615.1 Bacillota bacterium | reverse complement strand
GGGGGTTAGGGGGTTGCAAGGGGGCCTAAGGGGGGAGATTCGCAATCCCCCCTGGCCCCCTGCAAAAACAAATACAAATTTGACTCTTTTATAAAAATTTTTACAGAAACAAAACTAATATTCTAAACAAATAAACCCTGCATCAAATATCTGATGCAGGGTTTAGTGCATAAAAATAACTGTTTTACGAGCACCGACCATATGCCGATGGCTTTTGTTTTGTATATGGAAAATTTATCTTGCGCACTCCGAATCATTGGCGGTCATGATATCCAGACCATGTCCAAGAGGACCAACGATGGCTTCAAAGCTCTCCTTGACAGCCTTGGGGCTGCCGGGCATATTGATGATGAGGGTGCGTTTTCTGATACCGGCAAAAGCACGTGAAAGCATTGCCTTGGGAGTGATTTTCAGGCTGGCAAGACGCATAGCCTCGGGGATGCCGGGAGTTTCTCTTTCGACCACATCCTTTGTTGCCTCAGGTGTGATATCGCGGGGAGAGAAGCCTGTTCCGCCTGTGGTGAGAATGAGAGTAACTTCCTTTTCATCGCAAAGCTCGCGCATTTTGGCAGCAAGTACATCTCTTTCATCCGGCAGGATGCAATAGTCCTTGATGATGAAGCCCTCATTTTCCAACAGCTCGCATAAGACCTTGCCGCTGACATCCTCGCGTTCGCCTCTAGAACCCTTGTCGCTTGCCGTAATAACGGCGGCAGTGTATTGTACCATAATTAGTCCTCCTCTTTTGTCAATTCTATATCTACGAGGTAATTGGTGAAGCGTATGCCGAATTGATCATTGGTAACTATCATTCGCATTGAGCGCTCGGCAGTTCCCTTATAAATCGGCAGTGGCTCCCCATCCTTGAGATACATGATAAAAACATTGTTCAGCTGTCTTGCCTCATTCATAGTGATAGTGGCATAGTAGCCGTCTGAACCATGGGCGATGATACCGTCATATTCTTTGAGAATATTTTCATCCACCAGCTTTATTATATCAGAAAGCAGCGCTCCTGTAAACTCACCGCTGACCTTACCCTCGGTCGTTGATTGATATGTCATACTTTTGGTTTTGCTATTCAGCTTCAGAATCTCATCAATGCTGACAGAGCCCAGCTCATCTTCTTCGAAGATGATTCTGACAGTTCCGTCCTCATCTCTGCCTTCGGGCAGGGAATAGTCTTCCTCGCAGGCACAGCACAGGAAGGTTATAAGCAAAATTAGACATAATGCGAACAATGCTTTCTTTTTCATCAGCAGCTCTCCTTTTAATATTTGTCAGAGAATCTGTATCAAAGCTTTTCCATAAGGAGCTTTTGTGCCGCTGCAACACCGCAGCCAAGTTCAAGTTCATAACCATTCTGTTTTAAAACCATTTCCAAGCAGGCAAGGGTAACAAGAATATCTCCCATATTCATGAAGCCGATATGACCGATGCGTATGGTGGTATCTTTATATTTCCCCATACCGCCTGCAATGATAATATTGAATTTTGTACGCATAGGCTCGCGTATATCTTCAGGCTTGATTCCTTCAGGCAGCAGAATTGTGGTAACAGCAGGAGAGGCGCAGTCATCATCAGCCAAAAGCTGCAAGCCCAAACCACGAATACCTGCTCTCACAACATCACGGCGCAGGAAATGCTCGGCAACATAGTTATCAATGCCCTGTTTGACGATTCTTTCGGTAGCAGCCAACACGCCATAAGCAACTGTTACAGAAGGTGTGAAGGGAGTCTGTCCGATTTTTTTGAATTCTCTGGCATTGAGCAGATCGAAATAGAAGCGGTTATTTGTGCAGCTTTCTGCTATCTTCCATGCTCTTTCAGAAACACTGATGAAAGCAAGCCCGGGAGGTGCCATCAAAGCCTTTTGCGAGGCAGAAACTACGATATCCAAGCCCCATGCATCAGTTTCCAAAGGACAGGCGCCGAGAGAGGAAACCGCATCCACAATAGTGAGTGCAGGGTGATCCTTTTTGCCCTCGGCAATAGCCTTGATATTGTTATAAACACCTGTAGAAGTCTCATTATGCTGCATAATAACAGCCTTGATTTCATGCTTGGTATCAGCAGCAAGCTTGGCTAAAACAATCTCAGGATCCAGAGCCTCGCCCCAGGCAAAATCAATAAGCTCTGCATCAATACCATATTTCTGGCAGATGGTGAAATAACGCTGACCGAAATTACCGATAGATATGACAAGAGCTTTGTCACCCTTGTTCAGAAAATTGACAATAGAAGCCTCCAATGCACCGCTGCCGGAGCAGGTGAGGGTGATGATATCGTTTTTGGTTTTATAAATGGTCTGCAGATTGCTATGGATCTTATCCATAATCTCTTTGAATTCGGGACCGCGGTGATTGACCATGGGAGCACTCAATGCACCAAGAACATCAGGCGGCAGCTGTGTGGGACCGGGAATCATAAAATATTGAAAATCAGACATGTTGCACCTCTTCATAGCTTAAATAAAAGCAAAATTTGCTATCCTAAATTGTATACCAAAATACAGCTTTGGTCAAGAATTTGCACAATTGTACTACCTTTTATACAGCCTGCTTGTGCTTTGCAATGAAAGCATCAATGTTCTGCCAATAGAGCTCTTCCTGTTTGAATCTGCCCATCACATGCCCCTCATCGATTAACAGTCTGTCCTTCGGGGAAGTGCAGGCAGCATATATTTCCTCATGCATTGCCAAAGGCACGAAATTATCCTTCCTGCCATGTATGAAGAAAATGGGCACCTTGGCTTTAGCCACTGCTTCCGCAGTATTCCCATCATGCAGAAATGAATATCCGCATTTCATTCTGCAAACAAGGTCTGCAAGATCAAGCAGGGGAAATTCTGGCAGATGCATGGTATGCTTTATTTGATGACGCATAACCTTGCCTGTGGAAGGAAAGGCACTGTCGCTGATGATGAGCTTCACCTGCTGCGGCAGCTTTTCTCCGCAGGCATACAATGCGGTGGCAGCGCCCATAGACATTCCGTGTATGATGATTTCGGCTTTTGGATCTGTGTTGATGACAAACTTGCACCATTCTATGAGATCGAGTCTGTCAGGCCAACCCATGCCGATGAATTGCCCCTGGCTTTTGCCATGAGCGCGTGCATCGGGCAGCAGTATATTATATCCTTTTTCGAAATAATGCTCTGCATATGCCGCATAACGTGCTCCCTCCGAGGTATATCCATGCAGAATAATTGCCCAATCATGCCGTTCGCCTTTCACTGTATAGACAGCGTGCAGCTTAATTTCGTCCACACTTTCGATATATGCATCCTTGACATTTTCATTTCCGTCCAGCCAGACAGAAGGAAAACCACCCTGCATATCAGCGCCTTCTTTTCTGCCCATTTTATTGATATCGGGGCGGCGTGATTTTGGGTCGAACATAATCTTGAATGTGATATTTCCTATGAGATAAAGAACAATGAGAATGCACATTATCACAGCAAAAAGTTTCATTTCATTCCTCCTTGATTTAATTAGATTTTACTCCAAAAGCTACACTCTCACAAGAAAAATATTTGCAATTTGCGCCATCTTGCTTTAGAATATATGAGTAATGTTTCCGTAGCTCAGCAGGATAGAGCGACCGCCTCCTAAGCGGTAGGTCGGGTGTTCGAATCACCTCGGGAACACCAAAGCCGACATTCTTCAGATGAAGAATGTCGGCTTTTTTGATTTATTCTTCACTGGCTTTCAATGTTTTTTTTAAGCTGATTTGATCATCTGCCTTTTAGCTGATTTCAAAGGGAAAGATTTGCATAATAAATGTTTCTTTGTCGTATAATCGGAAAATTCTGCTTTGCACTTGAACAAAAGAGGAATTTCCTTTATACTATTAGCATATACTATTGGTTTCACAATCTGTAATGAAGGAAGGAATGTAAATGCAGTATTCAAAAGAAATAGAAAATATGTGCCCTATCAGACAGGGTGCCTGCCACGGTCCTGCTCCTATTCCCGAAGAGGGCAAATGGGTTGAAGTCAAACAGATTTCCGATGTTTCCGGTCTTACTCACGGTGTCGGCGGCTGCGCTCCTCAGCAGGGTGCCTGCAAACTGACCTTGAATGTCAAGGATGGTATTATCGAAGAAGCTCTTGTCGAAACCCTGGGCTGCAGCGGTATGACTCATTCTGCTGCTATGGCAGCGGAAATCCTCCCCGGCAAAACTCTGCTTGAGGCCCTTAATACTGACCTTGTCTGTGATGCTATTAATGTGGCAATGCGCGAATTATTCCTGCAGATAGTCTATGGCAGAACACAGACTGCTTTCTCCCTCGGCGGTCTGCCCATCGGCGCAGGCTTGGAGGATTTGGGCAAGGGTCTTCGCTCTCAGGTCGGCACTATGTATGGCACAAATCTCAAGGGTGCCCGCTATCTGGAAATGGCAGAAGGCTATATCACCCGCATCGCTTTGGATGAAGAGGATCAGATCATCGGCTATGAATTTGTTCACCTTGGCAAGATGATGGCAGCGATCAAAAAGGGTGTGGATGCTGCACAAGCACTCAAAGATGCATCAGGAACTTATGGCAGATTTGCCGAAGGCGTCAAATATATTGACCCCCGTGAAGAATAGGAGGAAAGCAGAAAATGGCTTTATTTGAAAGTTATGAAAGACGCATAGATAAAATAAATGCTGTCATGGCAGAGCACGGCATTGCCGATCTGGATGCTGCCAAAGCATTGTGTGATGAATATGGCATTTCGCCCTATGATATCGTGAAGGGAATTCAGCCCATCGCTTTTGAAAACGCCTGCTGGGCATATACTCTCGGCTGCGCTATCGCAATCAAAAAACAGGTCAAATCAGGCGCAGAAGCTGCCGAAGCTATCGGCCTCGGTCTGCAGGCCTTCTGCATCGATGGCTCCGTTGCTGAAGACAGAAAGGTTGGTCTCGGCCACGGCAATCTCGCTGCCATGCTTCTGAAGGATGAAACCAAATGCTTTGCCTTCCTGGCAGGTCATGAATCCTTCGCCGCAGCAGAAGGCGCAATCGGTATCGCCCGCAATGCCAACAAGGCAAGAAAAGAGCCTCTGCGTGTTATCCTCAATGGCTTGGGCAAGGATGCTGCACAAATCATTTCCCGCATCAATGGCTTCACCTATGTCAAGACTCAGTTCGATTATTACAGCGGCAAGCTGGAGATAGTTGCCGAAATTCCCTATTCCAAGGGTGAACGCGCCGCAGTTCGCTGCTTTGGTGCCAATGATGTTCGTGAAGGCGTTGCCATCATGCATCATGAGGGTGTCGATGTTTCCATCACCGGCAATTCCACCAATCCCACACGCTTCCAGCATCCCGTTGCCGGTACATATAAGAAAGAATGTATCGAACAGGGCAAGAAATATTTCTCCGTTGCCTCCGGCGGCGGCACCGGCAGAACCCTGCACCCCGACAATATGGCAGCAGGCCCCGCATCCTATGGCATGACTGATACCATGGGCAGAATGCATTCCGATGCACAGTTCGCAGGCTCTTCTTCTGTTCCCGCTCATGTTGAGATGATGGGCTTTTTGGGAATGGGCAACAATCCGATGGTCGGCGCTACCGTCGCCTGCGCAGTTGCAGTCAACAGTGCACTGAATAAATAGTTTATTATAGAATAAAAGCAAAAAGGAAGGCAGGCTGAAAGCCTGCCTTCCTTTTTGTGCGTTTTGCCAAGAAAATTTGAAGAAAAATCCTGCTTTATTTGAATGCGACCATATATCCAAGTGCATTGGTGAGTTCTGCATTGACTTTTGAATAGTATGCAGTAACAGCGGTATTATGCGCAATGACATCTGTGTTGTCGGCAATGTGCTGGATTCCCTTTTCCATATTCTGTATGGAATCCAATGCAGTGTCCATAGTCTTGTTCAAGCGGTCGAGATTCTTGTTCACGCTCTGCAGCTCGGAATAAATCATATATTGACCATCCTTGATATCATCCAGCCTTTCTATTACCTGCGTCAACTGACCGATGATCCTGTCTGCTCTTATCTCATTTTCATAGATATTATATGCACCGTCAGCACCTTCGAGCTGAGTGCATCTGCCTGCAGAAAGATATTCATAGAAGGTGGAAAGCGCCACAGCATTTCTGTATTTCGGGAAGACTATGTCATAGCCATAGAACTGACTGCGGCAGGAGCAGGTCTCTTTTAAAAGATTCTCGGCCTCTGCTATTTCTTTGTCGATCATGGCCTTGCCTTCGCTGATGCTGCCTGCTTCATCATCCGATGCTGCCTGCTTCAGCTTTGCAAGTTCAGTTTCGAATCCTGCGATTTCATTTTCAGCTTCTGCTATCAGGCGGTTCTTTTCCTGTTCCTTTGCTTTTTCATATGCTGCAAGCTGTGCTTCATATTGCTTTAATTCTTCCTCATATTTTGCTTTCAGGGCTTCGTTTTCGGCAAGTACCTTCTTTTTGTTCAGGAGTCCGGGAGTAGTATAGACAGGCTCGGTGGGTTTTGTGGGCAATGTGCAATTGATTTTGATTTCTGCATTGCCTGCTTCAATTCCTTTGATTCTCTGTCTGCATTCTGCAATGCTCTTTTGAAGCTCAGCGGCTTTCTGCTTGCCTTCATATATCGGCGCATATTGTGCATATCTGACCAATTTATGAAAATCAACTTGCTGAGGATAGAGTGCCTTCAATCTCCGCGACAGGGAATATACATTCATTTCCAGCTTGATGAGATAATGCAGATATTCCTTCAGCTTTGCTGTATCGTTCTTGATTTCTGCAGCTGCATTTGCAGCAACAGGGAGCAGGCTCTCACTCCAAAGCTCCAGATTGCTTTCCACTCTGTCCTTCGAAGCTTGATTTGCCGCATTTCTTCTCTCATAAGAAAGCATCTTGAAATGATGATCCATATCATTGCTTGAAAAATTTTTTTCAAGATAGAATCCCTCATCATGAGAAAGTTTGCCCGAGCAAACAGGGCAGCAACCAAGGTTTCTCATCGCTTCCATTTCGGTTTCAACGATATTATGGTATTTGGTATCAACAGTAATTACTGGACCGAAGATGACAACGTCGGTAATTGTGTGCTCAGGCCATTCGCCATAAATTTCGCTGCCGCAATGCGGGCAGGAATATGCAGCTATCTTGTTTGAATAAGTGTTAAGCTTAAATTCGTGTTTCTTTGACTTTGCATCTCGTCTGTCAAAAACAACAACTTCATGGATTTTCTCGCCTCTGTCGCGATAATTATATACGCTTATATCAAAATCCGGCTGCTGATATGTATCATAAAACAATTGCACAACATCAATATTATTTGTATTAAACTTAATTCTCATGTCCGGACTCCTTTTATCTTTTCTTGCTGGCCTGATACATATCAATATGCTGTCATGCCTACATCAAATTTATTATAGCTGATTCGGTATAGATAGTCAAATTCTTGATTTGGCATGATTTTGTGTTGAAATAAAAAATGGCGGAAGACTTTTCAAGTATTCCGCCATTTGTATTTATCAATCCATATTAGGCTTCAGTGCGCGACGCATGATTTTGCCTGTGGTGGTTTTGGGCATTTCATCGATATATTGAATAACTCTGGGATATTTATAGGGCGCGGTATTCTTCTTGACATATTCCTGCAGCTCTTTTGTCAGTCTGTCATTACCTTCATATCCATCATTCAGGACGACTACTGCGCAGATGATTTGACCGCGCATGGGATCGGGCAGACCAATGATGGCACTTTCCTTGATGGCACGGTGAGTATTGAGAACACTTTCGATCTCAAAGGGCCCGATGCGATAGCCGGAGCTCTTGATCATATCATCATTGCGGCTGACATACCAGAAATAGCCCTCCTCATCACGATATGCAACATCGCCTGTGTGATAAATTCCATCTGCATAGGGGCAAACAGTTTCGCCCTCATATGAATAATGCGAAAGCAGACCGACGGGAGTTTTGTCATGAACAAAGATAACAACCTCGCCGTTTTCATTGACATCGCAGGGAGTCATATCAGGACGGACTATCTGAACATCATAAAGAGGAGAGGGCTTGCCCATTGAGGCAGGACGGATATCCACCCATTCAAAAGTGCAGGCGATGGGAGTGCCCTCGCTCTGTCCATAGCCCTCATGAATGAAATGACCGGTTATATCATGGAATTCCTTATTGACCTCACCGGAAAGAGGTTCACCTGCGGTGGCAAACCATTTGACAGATTCAACATGGCGTTTTTCCAGACCATCGCGTAAGAGGAAGCGATACATCGTGGGAGGGATGCAAAGAGAGGTCGGCTGAAATTTTTCCATAACATTCATCAGCTTGTTGGCATGGAAGCGCTCAGGGTCATAGGCAAGAATTGCCGAGCCGCAAATCCATTGACCGTAGATATTTCCCCAACCGAATTTCGCCCAGCCGCTGTCCGATTGCGTCAGATGCAGACCATTGTTTTGCACACGCTGCATGTAGCGGGCGGTCATGATATGCCCGAGGGGATAGGTACGGTTGTGGCTGACCATTTTGGGGAAGCCTGAGGTTGCCGAGGTGGCATAAATGATCATCTCATCGGAGTTGGAAAGCCCGCTGTAAGAATGATCAGGCTCAAAGGTAGTCATTTCCTTGTCAAAATCATTATATTTTCTGGTTCCCGAATTGCCGCCGACCATGATAACAGTTTTTAAGGAATTGCAAAGCTCCTTCATATAATAAAGCTGCTCGAGAACGAAATTATCATTAATAGCGATAACAGCCTTTGTTTTGGTGGCATTGATGCGATATGCCAGATCCTTGGTGGTGAGCTGAATGGAAGCGGGGATAGCAACCGCACCGATACGATGCAGAGCAACAATGCTTACCCAATATTCCCAGCGGCGGCGCAGCAAAAGCAAAACACGGTCGCCCTTGCCTATACCAAGACTTTTGAAATATGCCGCAGTCTTTTTGGAGAGCAGAGAAATATCCGAAAAACTGAAGAAAATTTCTTCTTCATCATCATTGCAATAAAGCAATGCAAGCTTGTCAGGTTCATTCTCAGCCCAGAAATCGACAACATCGCGGGCAAAATCAAAATCCTCAGGGATTTCCAGCTTGAAATTTGCCTGAAAATCCTCATAGCTTTCAAAATCACTTTTCTTCAAAAATTTGTTCAACAGCTCCATTTTCTTTTTCTCCTTTTTTGCAAATTCTTTTGGGCTGAGGCTCTTTGTTGAAAATGAAAAGAGTCATTCACCCATACATTAGGACGAATGACTCGTGTTACCACCTAATTTCATACAGAAGTGTTACAACTGTACCTCAACCAGCACGGATATAAATCGATGCCGCATCTCCTTTTTACGGCGAGAACTGTTCCGTCGAAGTCTACTTAGCCTTTTAAAAGACTGTTCGGTCCGCAGCTCCAAGACTACTTTCACAAAACCTTCGGCGAAGCGCTCGCACCACCGGCTTCTCTCTGTGCCCGATAAAGAATTGTTACTCCTTCTCTTCATTGCTTTTGGCAATATTAAGTTTCCAGTTTGAAAAACAATGAAGTTAATATATCAAATTCCGAGTTGTTTGTCAAGAATTTAGTATTGCTTTTTGCTGAGGCGATTGTTTTTTTGCAGATACAAAGAAAAGGCACTTGCCTTTCAGCAAGTGCCTTTGTGGTGGGGTTAGTTGGGCTCGAACCAATGACCTCCACGATGTCAACGTGGCGCTCTAACCAACTGAGCTATAACCCCAAGCCGATACTAGATATATTACCAAAAGAACGGCTCTTAGTCAAGCAATTTTTAAAAAATCCTTGAGAAAATCAGGAAAACCAAATATTCTGCGAGATTCAGTGCAACTATAGCGAGAATAGGTGAAAAATCAACAGGAAAGCTCGGGCTGGGCGGCAATATCCTGCGGAAGAAGGCAAGATATGGTTCGGTGATATCATAGATGAAGCGTATCACACTGTTGTTCTGATTGATCATAGGCAGCCAGCTTAAAAGTATGCGGATAAGAATAGCTGCGGAATAAACACTAAAGGAAACCGAGATAAGATTATATATCATATTGATCAATGCTTTTTACCAAACCTTCCGTTAAGCCTTTTTATACCAGGGGAAATTATTGCTGTGTTTCGAGCTGTCTTCATCAAGAGAACCTACGAAATTTACAGCATCCGAGCTGAAAATGAAGGTTCCGCCGGCAACCTTTTTGGGCGAGCTGTTGAAGGCATAGGTGGTCCCTGACAGGAAATTGACCATGTGCTGAGCAGCATCCTTGTCAATACCATCAAAGTTTACGACAACGACCTTATTGGATTTGATGTGATCGGCAATCACTTCCAGATCATCATATGAAGTTGCCTTGATGATCACGATTTCCATTGTTCCTTCATTCTTGGAGGGAAGGGCAGTGATATTTGCACGTTTAGGTTTCATAATCGGCTCCTGTTCACGCCAAAGATTGCGTTCATTGTTAGCTGCAAAGCCTTCGGCTTCGTTTTCGTCCATATAGTTCGCCTCTTCCTGTTCGCGGAAAAGCACTCCTGAAATCTTGTCCATTAAGCCTGCCATAATGATCTCCTTCCTGATAATCAGCTAATATTTATTTCTATATATATTTTCTTTTTCCTGCTCTCATTTCAGCTTCTTGAGCCGAAAATCGCAGAACCGATTCTGACAATATTCGCGCCTTCTTCAATTGCGATCTCATAGTCATGGCTCATTCCCATGGAGAGATATTTCATCTCGATATTTTCTATATGCAAGGTCAGTATTTCATCGAAAAGTGCTTTCATTTTACGGAAGGTGCTGCGGGCTTTTAGCGGGTCATCATAAATACATCCGATAGTCATCAATCCCTGAACCCTCAGATGAGGCAGACGGGAAAGTTCTTTCAGGAAAGACGCGCAATTCTCTGCATCAATGCCGAATTTGTTCTCATCATCATCAATATTCACCTGCACCATCACGGGCATAATGATATCGTGCTTTGCGGCCTGCTTTTCGATTTCTTCTGCCAAAGCAATGCTGTCCACGGATTCTATCATCGCGGCCTTTTCAATGATATATTTGACCTTGTTGGTCTGCAGATGACCGATAATATGCCAGCTTGCTTCAGGCAATGCTTCATATTTTTCGAGCATCTCCTGAACACGGTTTTCGCCCAGCAGACAGAAGCCAAGCTCTGTAAGCTCTTTGATGCGCTCTGCCGGAACTGTTTTAGTTACAGCGAGCATAGTGATCTTGCCCTGTTGATAGGGTGACCTTGCATATGCAGCTTCAATTTCAGCTGTTATTTTTTCTATATTTTCTTTGATCATTTTTCCCTCTTAATCAAGATAAGCTTTAGCACCGGTACGGGCATATTGGGGCTGCGAGACTACATCTGTGCCTGCTTCAATGCCGGATACCACAGCCAAGCCATCCTTATATGCCAAAAGCTCAATTTCTTTTT
>JAFSIU010000183.1 GCA_017439615.1 Bacillota bacterium | reverse complement strand
TTTGCTGTCATTCTGTTTTGAATGATTTTCATCCGGTTTCCATCAAAATGGCCAAAAAGCAGAATCTCCCGCTCAACCCCTCCAAAATCTCGGGTGTATGCGGCAGGCTTATGTGCTGTCTGAAATATGAATATTATGAAGATGATAAAAAAGCCGCCAAAAAGCCGAAATATGCAACCGGTGATGATGTCGGCAAGGATGAGATTTTCCGCGAAAAAGATGATATGCCCAAGGAATTAAAGGAAAATACGGAGGAATGATATGACTCTTTCCGATGAAATGAAGCTTTGGCAGGAGCAAATGCAAGCTCTGCTTGAGCAGGGAGAAAAGCTGATCGCCCGCATGGATGAGCTCGAGCAGCAGAACAAGCTGCTGCAGGAGCAGGTATCCCGTGAGGGCCTGCACAGCCGCAGCATGCAGGAGCTGTCTGCTATCTATGATGATGGCTATCACATCTGTCATGCAGGCTTTGGCCGCCCGCGTGAGGGCGAGGACTGCATTTTCTGCCTGACCTTCCTGCATACAGGCGGTCGTTGATATGCAGCAGGATTTTTTGAAAGAAAATGAAGTGATTGAGCCGCTGGCAGACGGTGCTTTATATATTCTGCAGAACGGGGCTTTGCCCCGTTTTTCTTTAGACGCCTGCCTGCTTGCTGCTTTTTGCTCCGTGAGGGCAGGTGAGAAGGGTGCCGACTTTTGCAGCGGCACGGGAATTATCCCTCTGCTGCTGCATTTACGCGAGCCACAGCTGAAGATCACTGCAATCGAGCTTTTGCCCGAGCTTGCTGATATGGCATCGCGCAGCTTTGGCTTGAATTCGCTTGATAATATAAAAATGCTGCAGGCGGATATCAAGGAAGCGCCCGCAATTTTTGGCGAAGAGTTTGATTTTATAACCTGCAATCCGCCCTATTATCCGCTAGACAAAAGCAGGCTGAGTGAGGATATTTTCAAAGCCGCTGCCAGAAATGAGCTTTATTGCACATTGTCTGACTGCATAGCAAATGCCGCCGCTGTGCTGAAAAATGGCGGCAGACTCGCACTCTGCATAGTGTTTGAAAGAGCAGAGGAAGCGAAAAAATCTTTGCAGGAGAATGGCCTGGCACTTCGCCGCATTGTTGAAGTGCGTGACAGCGACAAGGCAGAACCTTGGCTGATGCTGCTGGAGGCCGCAAAAGCAGCAGAATCAGACGAAATCGCGATTGAGAAGCTTGTCGTCCATAATGAAAACCGTCAATATACTCAGCAAATGCTTGACTTTTGCTCCGCATGGCTGAAAAAATAAAACTTCAGAAAGGAAGTCCCCAAAATGCTTTATATCGTGCCTACACCCATCGGCAATCTCGAAGATATAACCCTGCGTGCTTTACGAATCTTGCAGGAAGCTGATCTGATTGCGGCAGAGGATACCCGCAAGACCTTGACTTTGCTCAATCACTTTGAGATCAAAAAGCCGCTCATCAGCTATTATGAACATAACAAGCGCAGCAAGGGTGAGGTTCTGCTGGCAAAGCTTCGTGAAGGCAAGAATATCGCGCTTGTTTCCGATGCGGGCAGCCCCGGTATTTGTGATCCCGGCGCAGATCTTATCAAAGAAGCACTTGCCGAGGGCTTGGAAATAACAGTTCTCCCCGGTGCCTGTGCAGCGACCACTGCTTTGATCGCCAGCGGTCTTGATGCCACCAAATTTGTTTTTGAAGGCTTCATCCCGCGTGAAAGATCTCCACGCAAAAAGTTTTTGAAGGAGCTGGCTGCAGAAAGCCGTACCATGATTTTTTATGAAACTCCGCATCGCATCACAGAGAGCCTGAAGGCTGCTTATGAGGCATTTGGTGAAAGACAGATCGCGCTTTGCCGTGAACTGACCAAGAAATTCGAAGAGATCAATCGCGGTGCCTTGAGTGAGATAATTGCGGAATATGAGGCAAGAGAGCCCAAGGGTGAATTTGTGCTGATAGTTGAAGGCAGATCTGCAGAGGAGGACACAGCTCCTGATGCAGAAATGCTTGTGCAGGAAATGCAGCAGCTGATGGCAGAAGGCAATTCCCGCAAGCAAGCCTCCAAGCTTCTGGCAGAAAAATATGGCATTTCCGCCAAGGACGCATATGATATGAGTTTGAAAGGATGACTTCAGACAAAAAATTTTATTTTTCTTATATGATGGGATATTTTATCAAGGAGTGATGATATGCCGAAAATCAGCAATGATTGGCTGCCTGCCATTGGCGGCGAATTTGAAAAAGAATATTATATCAAGCTGCGCCAATTTCTGATTCAGGAATATCGCACCCGCAGGATTTACCCAAAGGCTGATGATATTTTCAATGCCTTTCATCTCACACCTCTTAACAAGGTCAAGGTGCTTATACTTGGGCAGGATCCCTATCACAATGAATTTCAGGCGCATGGACTTTGTTTTTCGGTGATGCCTGAGCAAAAAGATATTCCGCCCTCATTGCAGAATATTTATAAAGAGCTGCATTCCGATCTCGGCTGCTATATTCCCAATAATGGCTATTTGCAGAAATGGGCTGAGCAGGGAGTTTTGCTTCTTAACACCGTGCTGACCGTGCGTGCACATCAGGCAAATTCGCATAAAGGTCTCGGTTGGGAAAATTTCACCGATGCGGTGATAAAAGCCATCAATGAGCTGGACAGGCCCATAGTGGCGATTCTCTGGGGCAGACCTGCACAGACCAAAAAAGAGCTGCTTACAAACCCAAAGCATCTCATTCTGGAGGCACCGCATCCGAGTCCGCTTTCTGCTTCCCGCGGCTTTTTCGGCTGCCGTCATTTCAGCAAAACCAATGAGTTTTTGCAGTCGCACGGTATGGAGCCGATTGATTGGCAGATAGAAAATTTATAAATTTCGCAAAAAGCGGCAAATTTCGAGCCGCTTTTGTTTTATAATAGCCTTAATAACAGCTTGTCAGTTTAATTCAGCTTAATATTGTAAGGCTAAAATTCAGAGAAAGCTTATGAATCGGAGATGAAATTATGTCAAAAGGACTTGTGCTTGAGGGCGGCGGAATGCGCGGCATATTCACTGCCGGTGTGCTCGATTTCTTTATGGAAAAGGAACTCACCTTTGATAATTGCATAGGAGTTTCCGCAGGTGCCTGCCATGCCGCGAGCTATCTTTCGGGCCAAAAGGGCAGAGCAAGAAGAGTCGCCACGGAATATCTCAATGACAAGCGCTATTGCAGTGTGCAAAGTCTGCTCACAACAGGTGATCTTTTTGGTGAAGAATTCGTCTATCATGAGCTGCCCGAGCAGCTTGACAAAATCGATGCAGAGTTTTTCAGGAACAATCCCTGCTGCTTTCAGGCTGCCATCACTAATTGTCTTTCAGGCGAGGCTGAATATCCGCAGGTCAATGACATCATCGCCGATGTGGATATCATCCGTGCTTCCAGTTCGCTGCCTTTTCTTGCCAGAATGGTGGATATTGACGGCAAGCCATATCTTGACGGCGGTATTGCCGATGCTATCCCTGTTAAAAGGCTGCAGGAGCAGGGCTGTGAAAAAATTGTGGTGGTGCTTACTCGTGAGCGTACCTATCGCAAGAAGGAAGATACTCTGATCAATGCGATGAGCAGCAGATACAAGGATTATCCCAAGCTTATTGAGGTGCTGAAGGCAAGGCACGAGGTCTATAACGAAACACTGGAATATATAGCTGCCGAGGAGGCAAAGGGCAATATCTTTGTCATCGCGCCTGCCGAACCGATTTCTGTGGGACGGCTTGAAAAGGATAAGGAGAAAATGCTTGCAGCGGCAGATATGGGCTATCAAACCGCTGAAGCAAGCTTTGAAAGGCTTAAGAAATTCCTGAATGAATAGGCTTTGCGGACTGATTTTGAATATAAGTCTTCAGAATAAAAACGGTTATCAAGAAGCAAGCAGTGCCGGTAAGGCGTGGCATCATAAGACAGTTTTACACGGCACAACCCAGAAGGGTTGTGCC
>JAFSIU010000182.1 GCA_017439615.1 Bacillota bacterium | reverse complement strand
GGTCAGATGCAAGCAGGATTCGGTCTGCTTTTTTGGCTTCATCCTTCAGATTTTTGATGACGCTGCCTTTGCCGCGAATTGTGATATATTTGGGCTCAAAATCGTTGTCGACATCAATGCCCAGATCGGATTTAGGAAGGTCGCGTACATGTCCCATTGAGGAACGCACCACATAGTTTCTGCCTAAGAATTTTTCAATTGTTTTTGCTTTTGCAGGTGATTCCACAATTACTAATGTTTTCAAAATTAATACCTCCAAAAATTGTATATCAAATGATATTTATTATCTTTGTATGTTTATATAGAATTTGCCGGGCAGCTGCTGAACTGCACCCTGTAGCTCAAGCATTGTCAACATTGCCGAAAGTTCGGCTGCGGTTTTGCCTGTTTGCGAAGCTATGACATCGAACTGCATCGGCATAATGAGCATATCAAGCAGCTTTTTCTCTTCCGCACTGAAGCTTGCAGTGCTTGCCGCTTCGGCAAGCGTAGGCTTTGGCGATGGCTCAATGAAATATTCTTCCAGAATATCCTCAGCACAGGTAACAAGCTTGCAGCCCTGTTTTAAGAGCTTATTGGTGCCTCGGCTCTGTGTTGCAGTGATGGGACCTGGGACTGCCCAGATATCACGGTTTTGATTGATCGCTTCGGAAACGGTGATGAGAGTGCCGCTCTTCTCGCCTGCTTCCACCACAACGATACCTTTGCTCATACCGCTGATGATGCGGTTGCGCTGTGGGAAATGCTTGGCAAGAGGTGCTGCGCCGCAGGGGAAATAGCTGATGACCGCGCCCTGCTCGGCTATCTCATGATAGAGTTTGTCATTCTCACGGGGATAAATGACATCGATGCCGCTGCCCAAAACTGCATAGGTTTTGGCGCCTGCCTTCAATGCGGCTTTATGACAGGCGGTGTCAATGCCGCGCGCCATACCGCTGACGATGGAAATACCTGCTTTGCCCAAGCCCTCGGAAAGCATTTCCGCTGCCAATCGACCATAGGCTGTGGCATGTCTGCTGCCAATCACGGCCATGCAAAGCTCGTCCTCATAGGGCAACTCACCTTTATAAAACAGCACATAGGGCGGATCATAAATCTCTTTTAAGAGAGCAGGATATTCATCATCGAAAATGGTTACACAATCGGCACCTGTATGCAGGAATTCTTCATAGCAGGCATCGGCATTGATGCTCTCACGTGCTGCGATATGCTTTTCAACATCACGCAGCGGCAAAGCACGCCAATTGCGATAATCCTCCCAACAGGCAGCTACATCATTATGATAATGCTCCAAAAGCTGACGCATAGTAACACTGCCCATGGTGGGTATTGCATTTAATGCTATAAGATAGAATTTATCCATTCTTTCTCCTTAAAATACATTCAAGAAAATACATTCAGCATCTTGTGCCTTATTTCTTGCCCTTGAAGCCCTTTTGTGCAAGGATATCGGAAGCAAAAGAGAAGGTCTTTTTCTCCTTGCGGCGTTTTTTCTCCAATGCAAGCTTGATCAGTTCATCACAAAGAGATGCAAAATCCAGCCCTGTTGCCTCCCACAGATAGAAGGAAAGTGAACCGGGGATTGTATTGATCTCATTGACATAGGCATTGCCATTTTCATCGAGCAGGAAGTCGATTCTGGCAACACCGCAGCAATTGAGCGCACGGAAGGTGCGGCGAGCCATTTCCTCAATATACAAACGCAATTCATCGGGAATCTCTGCAGGGATGCGGCGTTTGAGACCGCTCATACCCTTACCGCCATCTGCCTGCAGGTATTTATCGCCAAAGGACAAGATCTCGTCTGCGCGGACAGGCTCCTCACAAACAGAGCAGCGCATTGCGGTGGCATTGCCGAGCACAGAACAATTGATCTCGCGCAGAGGATCAACCATCATTTCAACAATTATTCTTTCGCTGAAGGTGCATGCCAATTCAATGGCAGTTTTCAATTCATCATTATCACGGGCCTTGGAGATGCCGATGGAGGAACCGAGATCTGCAGGCTTGACTATCATCGGGAAGCCAAGCTGTTCGACCAAGGCTTCCATAATTCCCTCGGAATATTCCTCCCATTCACGTGCATAGAACCACTGATAAGGAACAAGGCTGAGCTTCTCTGCTTTGAGGGCAGCTTTCATAGCGATTTTATCCATACCGAGAGCAGAACCAAGAACACCGCTGCCGACATAGGGCACGCCTGTTTGCTCCAGAAGTCCCTGAACGCAACCGTCTTCGCCATGAGTTCCGTGCAGAACGGGCAGGAAAACATCAATTTTTTCTTCTCTTGCCTTTTTAAACATGGTGGCTGTATCGGGGAAAAGCAAAACACCCTCACCGTCATTCTGGGAGAGAATGACCCTCTGGCATTTGGCAAGCATTGCAGCAGTATCCTTATAGGCATCGAGCTTGCCGAGCTCCTCACCGCAATACCATACCCCCTGTTTTGAAATATAT
>JAFSIU010000181.1 GCA_017439615.1 Bacillota bacterium | reverse complement strand
AGAGGTGTTAATATTTTTCACTTCATAATATTTCAGCTCGCCTGCTTCATAGGGAGTTGCCTTGCTGCCGTCAGCCAATTCCACAGATGCGATCGCAGAAACACCCTCAGTGAGAGTACCGCCGTTTTTCATCTCGAAAACCACTTCAAAAAGCTTGGTGCCCTCAGGAGAGATGCGTTCCACCATAGCGATTTCCTTGACCTTGCCCTCGACATTGCTCATCGTGGAAGGAATGGAGATCACAGCCTTGTCACCGACCTTGATATCATTTTCATAGGCATAGCTGAAATAAAGTGTGAGCAGCATTTTTGAATCATCGACCAGCTGGCAAATTATTCCGCCATCACTGACAGTCGCACCGACAGCGGCAGAGGCATTCATCACCTTGCCGTCAAATGGCGCATAAACAGACAAGGCCGCGATTTTCTTTTCATTTTCGGCTATCTGCTCATGCAGGGTTTCAGGAACCTTCATCGCATCTGCATAGTTTTGCTCCAAAGTCTCAAGCTCCTTTTTGGCAGCTTCAATATCCTTGGCAATTTCTTCGGTATTGATGCTGTAAAGAGGATCACCGACCATAACAGGCATACCCGCCATAACAAAAACAGTATCGATCTTACTCTTGAAATCAGCCACAACAGGTTCGCTCGTGATGGGAGTGGTAACACCGCCGCCTGTTACTCTTGTAGTGATGGAGCCGCGATATGCAAAATCGGTCAGAGCCTGCATTTCACTCTCTTCCTCGCTGAAAAGCTTTTGAAAGCCAAAATATCCTGCCGCTGCAATGCCCGCCAGAACTAAAAATGTGAAGATATTCTTGATTATTTTTTTACGCCGTCTTTTTGCGGCTTTTTTCTTCTTTGCCGCCTGCGGAGTTTCACCGATTTCATAATTGGGAGCCACAACCTGTTCTGTCATAATCATCCTCCTTCAAAACTGATGCATTTTGCATAAAAAGTGCTTATTCTCAAAATATATTATTTAGACTTTTACAACACAAAAAAGTTCCGCTGTGATCAATCTTTTTTGCTTAATTTTAATAAAATTTCCCCATGATGGCAATAGCAATTATGCTTGCATATTTATTTGAACATTTCCACCTTTGAAATACCTTTGGCAAAAGAAAAAGCCGCAGCGTTCAAACTGCGGCTTAAATCAACGAAAATATGTAATTATTCTTCTACGATCTCAGCATCAACTGCATTTTTCTTAACGGATTCAACACCGTTGAGGCAGCTTGCTTTTGCCTTATAGCCTTCGCTGACTGCGATAACCTGACCATTGGTAGCTTTGAGGCGGAAACGGAATTCATCAGCTTTGTCAACATAAACTTCAAATTTAGGATTCTTTGCGGTTTCATAACCTTCAACAGTCTGATCTTCAACAGCTGCGACAGGAGCGTTTTTCTTAACGCTTTCGATGCCGTTTTTGCATGCTGCAGCAGTGGTATAAACCTCAGAAGTAGCAATAACTTCACCATTGCCTGCTTTAAGATCGAATTTAACACCGGTGTTAGTTTCACGAATAACAAATTTACCCATAATTCAAACCTCCTAATATAAAGTTATAATTATTATATATCAATACTTCGATTCTTTCAAGCAGGATTTGACAAAAACTCTGTTTTCCGCAATTAATTTATTCATAAACAAGCTTTCAGATTTTTACAAAAATTTCTCATCAGATGCTATTGACCTTACCCCTTGTGGAAGCTTTATAATGACTGCAGAAATAACACAAAGGAGAAAAACTATGCTATCGGAAAAAACCATCATCGGCGCGAAAAGCGCATATCCTCTGAGCGGCTTGCTGACCCTGCCGCAAAACGCCTCGGCACCCTTGCCTGCTGTTGTTTTCGTTCACGGCTCGGGTTCAAGCAATATGGACGAAAAAGTCGGTAAGCTGACACCCTTCAAGGATCTTGCCGAAGGCTTGGCAAAGCATGGCATTGCTTCAATAAGATATGACAAACGCTCCTTTGCCCACGGTCTGAAAATGCTGCGTGACAAAAGCAAGCCGATCACAGTCCGGGAAGAAACCATTGAAGATGCCTTGCTTGCTGCAGACTTATTGCGCAAAGACCCCAGAATCGATGCAGAAAGAATTTTCATCATCGGGCACAGCATGGGCGGTATGCTCGCTCCCCGCATTGATGCAGAGGGTGGAAATTTCAGAGGACTTATTATTATGGCAGGCTCACCTCGTAAGCTTGAGGAGATAATGCTGGAACAAAATGAAGAGCTCTGCACGCAGATGCCTCGCCTTCTGCAGAAGCTGCTCGCAAAACAAACCCAAAAACTGCAGGCAACTTTTGAAGGCTTATATGCATTGTCCGATGAAGAAGCAATGCAAAAGAAAGTCGGAGGCGGCACAACACTTTATTATTTCAAGGAAATGGGCGAGCACCCCGCACAGACTTATCTCGAGAACCTGCAAAAACCAATGCTCATTATGCAGGGCGAAAATGATTTTCAGGTCAAAGCAGAGAAAGACTTCCGTCTTTATCAGGAAATACTGCAGGACAAAGACAATGTATGCTTCAGGCTATATGACAATCTGAACCATGCTTTTGTTCCCTCCGTTTATGGCAGCATCAGCAAAGCTAAGAAGGAATATGCAGTTGAACAGCATATTGACGAAGAAGTGATCGCAGACATTGCCGAATGGATCTTGAAAAACTAAAAATCATTTTCTCAAAACCAAAAGGGCTGTCATCTTTAAAGATGACAGCCCTTTTGGTTTTTATATCATTCTCTGAAACACTTAATCTTAATTTGCTGCTGCCTGTCAAAGCTTTTCTGTAAAAAACAAAGAGTTTTTGAAGCGATAAAGTATGACAGCCAATTCTTCACGGCTGACAGGCTGCTGCCAATTATAGCTCATGCCATCACCTCTGATGATATTCTGCGCAATGCTCCAATCAGCTGCCTGCAATGCCCAGGCTTTTGGAAGCTCCTGCAATTCGGCAGCAACTTTTGACAAAAACATCTCCCATGAATATGGCTCATTCCCGCGAAGCTGCGCAGGACAATTCTTACCCGACCAATGATGATGCTGCACAATGTTTTCCAAAGAAATATTATGCTTGCGGCACAATCTTGCCGCAAGCCTTGCCGCATTTTCAGTTGCCGCAAGCAAATTCCCGTCTGCATTGACACAGATTTCTATCGCAATGGATTTTCTGTTCCCGTCTCCGCTGCCATCACCCGCATGATATGCCGTTTCATCATCGGGCAAATGCTGATATATCTCCATGTCATCGACTGTATAATGCCAGCTGACAAGCTCATTCACAGTTTGCAGCCATGCAGCATGCGCCGCAGCATGCGCGCCTGCTTTGAAGTTTCCCGTATTATGTATGGTGATATATTGACAGGGATTATCTATCCCCGGTCGGTTTATTCTGTCTGCAGCAAGGATAGCCTGTTTAATTTCCATCATTCTCACCTTCCGTCTGCTTTTTGGTGAAAAAATAGGTGATTATCATAGTTGTGCAGTTAGAAAAAAGCAAAAACATATCACCTGTTAGCTCCTTGCCTGTTACAGCGGAATAAATTACCAATGCCACCAATGCCGCAACAAGCATCAGCGTTACTATCGATTTCACATCGATCAAACGTAGCAATTTTTCTTTCATAAATCTCCCTCCTTAGATTCTGTTATTCAAATCCCTGATATCATGCTCGATCTCCGTAACTCTTCCCTCAAGCTTGTAAGTCCGTTCGATGAGATTATTATGCTTGTTCACCTTTTCCTCCAATCTCTCAATGCGGAAGGTGGTCAGCTTGTTGGCGGCAAGGATACCTCCCAGTGTACCTATCAAAGTGCCGACAAAGGATAAAAGAGCTATCAGGATCTCATTTGTCATGTGCCTCTCACCTCCAATATCGGCAGGTTTTTTGCCGTATTATAATCAATTGCGATCTTCTCATCAGCCAAATCTCTCAATTTGACATAATTATGCCCCTCATATTGAATAACGCGGACAAGTTTTTCCTTGCCATTCAACAGCAAGCGGCTTGTGGTCAAAAGCTTTTCTTCATTTTGATGCTTCTTTGGCAAAACCGAAGGAATCTCCGGCATAATCAGAATACCGCAGCCACTTTCTTTATCTTTGCCCTCTGAATAAATATCATAACAGCTCTCTGCAATAAATTTCTTTATGGCTGCCCTGTCATAAGGCAAGCCGTTTTCTTTGCAAAATTGCATATAGCAAGCAATCATTCCTGCTGCAAAGGGTTGTGCAAAACTTGTGCCTGCAAGCCTGATGCCATCAGCATAATATTTTGTTGTTATTTTGGGAATATATGCCAGACAATCGAGCTCCGTGCCATAATTGCTGTAATAGCTTCTTTTGCTCTTATCTATATCAACAGCCCCAATTGTGATTGTCCAATCCTGTGCCGCAAGTGTTTTGATATTATCTTCACCATCATTGCCCGAAGCAGCACATATCACAATGCCGCTTTCTTTCAGCTTCTCAAATCTTTTGCCTAACATTGGTGCAGGTGGTGTAAAGCTCGTTGAAATCAGATCAATGTTATTGGCAATTATCCAATCGGCATTTTTTTCATTATCCGAAGTCAGTGCAGAAAGACAGAAGATTTCGGCATCGGGTGCCGCTTCGTGCAGACATTTTGCAACATTGGTGTTGTGGCTTTCTGCTTCGGCAGGGAAATCTGCCTGCGGAATAGAAGCATAGCTTTTCATATCATCGGTAAGGAAGGGGCGGTCATCATAGACCGCCACCCTTATTCCTTTACCTGTGAAGCCTGCTTCATGCCATTTGGCAAGACCGCATTTGATTAAAAGGTCTTTGTTCATAATTGCCATCCTTAAAATGCTACAATTCTAAATTCAAGAGGATATGGTACAGTCCAACCGCCAATATTTGAACCATATTTTAAACGGCAAGTAGCCCATTGCGAAAAATCTATGTTTTTAGCAAATAGACATAGTTCATTATTGCCATCTTTAGGGTAAACAGATAGATATACATTTTTTTT
>JAFSIU010000180.1 GCA_017439615.1 Bacillota bacterium | reverse complement strand
GTTTCACCGCAGCCTGCCAATGCCAATGCACCACCGACTGCCAAAGCGCCCTTTAAGAAGGTACGGCGGTTGATATTCATATACTGAGCTTTGTTTGCTTTTTCAAAAATGGACATTTATATGTCCTCCTTTCGATTGTTTAAAAGAAAATCCTCACAACGCCTTGAACTTCCTGGCAAAACTTGCGTATTTTCAGAATTAAGAATGCGGGAGTATTTTAATACTCAAAAACTTAATTCAGCACCGCGGGCAAAATGGCTTTTTGACATCAGGTCCCCCCTTAGTTTTTTGCTTTCATAAAACAGGTAATTCCGAAATAGCATATCACAGCCTTACCTGCAAGCTCAGTATAAACCCTGCTTACAATCAAATCTACTTTAATTAAATTATATTTCATTAATTTTTATTATTACCCCATTAAAACAATTCAATTGTAATCATTTTATTTTTCTTATTTACTATTAAATAAATTTATTTACTTGCATTCCGAAAAATAATATGTCATAATAACTGTATAATGTTTTATTATACTATGATATAGGGCTTTATGATCGCCCATAATCACTTAAACACCGCAAGGAGAATATTATGAATTTTGATCAACTGAGATATTTCACCACAATTGCAGAAACTCTCAATTATTCACATTCTTCGCAGCTTCTGAATGTCACACAGCCTGCGCTTTCCCTTTCTATCTCCCGACTGGAAGAAGAGATCGGCTATCCGCTTTTTGTCAAGAAAGGACGCAATATCGAGCTCAGCCCTTATGGCACAAAATTCTATGAGCATGCAAACAGCATCCTTAATAATATGAAGGTTGCATTGAGCGATCTGGAAGCAATTGCCGGCAACACATCACAGACACTGGCCATTGCGCTGAATATCTGCTTCAATTATGATTATATCAATGAGATCATTGCCGCCTTCTGCAAAGAGAATCCGGATTGCGATACAGATATCATGATCATGGATTTCTCGGATATTATGCCTGCATTGAAGCAGGGCTATCTGCCTTTTGCACTGACCCATTTTTCCGAAAACGTAGCCGCTTCCGAAAACCTTGGCATAGTACCGGTTGCGAAATATCCACTCTTTGCCTTTGTTTCCGAAAAAAATCCGTTGGCCAAGGAAGATATCATCACCGTACCCATGCTGCATGAAAGCAATCTGCTGGTCAACACCTTCAAATTCAAGGAATCCGTGTTGACCTCGCGTGTCAAGGGATATGAAGCTCGCAAGATCACCGTCGTGGCTGATATGTCCACAATGATAGAAATGACAGCCAATAATGAAGGTGTCATGACCGGGAACTTTGCCCTCACGGACGAAATGAAGGAAAAAGGCATTGTCCGCAAACCTTATGATAACAGAATTACCAACTATGCTTTGGTCTGGAACAACAATCGCATCTTTTCCAATATTGAAAGCAAATTCTTAGAGTTCCTGCAAAATTATGTCAAAAATCATCCTTTGGACATCACAACAGTTTAGCAAACACAAATCCAAAAGCCATCCGCTGCAGCGGATGGCTTTTTTGATTGCATTTCTTCACTATATTATATCGACTCAAAATGCGATCGATCAAAAGCCCCGGAAAAGTTTTGAAAAAATTTTAAAATTTTTCAAAAAAAGGTATTGACTTTATTACACTAAAGTGCTAAACTATTAATCAACGAAAACAAAAAACACAAAGGAGACTTAAAATCATGAAAAAAACATTAGCAATTATTCTTGCAGCAATGCTGCTCATCGGCTGCCTCACAGGCTGCTCTTCCGATGAAAAAACCATCGTTGTCGGTTACACCATCTATGAACCCATGAATTATTTTGACGAAAACGGCAAGCTCGTCGGCTATGACACAGAACTCGCTGAAGCAGTTTTCGGTAACCTCGGCTACAAGGTCATTTTCAAGGAAATCGAATGGAGTGCAAAATATACCGATCTTTCTTCCGGTAATATCAACTGCATCTGGAACGGCTTCACCTGCAATACTGCCGATGATGACGGCGTTATGAGAGCTGACAAGGTCGACTTCTCCTACAACTATATGGAAAACCGTCAGGTTGTTGTTGTCAAGAACAATTCCAATATCAAATCCGCTGCCGATCTCAAGGGCAAATCCGGTGCTGCTGAAAGCGGCAGCGCAGGCGAAAGCTATGCACAGAGCTTTGAAGGCGTAACAGTCAAGGGCTTCCTCAAGCAAACCGATTGCCTCATGGAAGTTAAATCCGGCACCGCATCCTTCGCAGTTCTGGATGCCCAGCTTGCAAAGAGCTATTGCGGCAAAGGCGATTATGCTGACCTGCAGATCGTAGATGCTCTCTCCAGCGATGTTGAATATTATGCAATCGGCTTTGAAAAGGGCAGCGAACTGACCGCAAATGTCAATGCACAGCTTGAAAAGCTCGGCGCTGACGGCACCATCGCAGCTTTGGCTGAAAAATATGGTGTTGCAAATACTGCCATCTCCGATTTCTCCGACCAGAAATAAGAATTAATTTAGGATTTTGAAAATATGACTTTTTTAGAAGTAACAGCATTTTTGCTGGACGGATTTAAAATATCGCTTTTGATCTTTGCGGTGACGCTGCTTTGCGGCGCACCGCTTGGTCTGCCTATAGCCTTTTGTTCGATGAGCAAGTTCAAGCCTTTGAAAGCTTTGTCAAAGGTTATTGTCTGGATAGTCCGCGGCGTGCCGCTGATGCTGCAGATTTTCATCATATATTATGTTCCCGGTCTGCTATTTGATTTTCCTCTCTTCAGCAAGATAGATATCTTTATGCTCATTAATTATGGCATTGAAGATGCAGGAAGAATCGTAGCAGTCCTTATTGCGTTTACAATCAATTATGCCTGCTATTTCTCAGAAATCTACCGCGGCGGCATCGAAAGTATCTCCCGCGGGCAATATGAAGCAGGCTATGTTCTGGGCCTGACACAATCACAGGTTTTCAGAAAAATCGTTTTGAAGCAGGTCGTCAAACGCATTGTTCCGCCAATGTCCAATGAGATCATCACTCTCATCAAGGATACAGCACTGGCAAACTGTATTATGGTTGCTGAAATCATCAAGCAGGCAAAAGAGCTGGCAGCAACAGATGCGATGGTCTGGCCGCTGTTCTATACCGGTGTTTTCTATCTCATTTTCGTTGGCATTTTGACTATTCTGCTGAGCAAGCTGGAAAAGAAGCTCAGCTATTTCAGAGGTTAAGCTATGGCACATTTAGTAGTTGAAAATTTAACAAAAACTTTCGGCACACTCAAAGTCCTGAAGGGTGTCGATTTCTCATTGGAAAAAGGTGAAGTTCTTGCCATCATCGGCTCCTCGGGCAGCGGCAAAACAACTTTGCTGCGCTGTCTGAACTTTTTGGAAACTGCTGACGGTGGTCAGATAACTGTTTCGGGCAGACCGCTTCTTGACGGCTACAATAATGATGAGGACATACGCAAAAAAAGACTGAATTTCGGACTTGTTTTCCAATCCTTCAATCTTTTCCCGCAGTATTCTGTTCTGGAGAATGTGTGCCTTGCCCCTGAGCTGCACGCACAGGAAAAACCGGATTTCAAAGCCAATAAAGCAGCTATTCTTGCTGATATACGCAAAAACGGTATGGAGCTGCTCGAAAAGGTCGGTCTTGCCGACAAGGCAGATGCATATCCCTGTCAGCTTTCGGGCGGACAGCAGCAGCGTGTGGCTATTGCAAGAGCATTGGCTCTTTCCCCTGAAATCTTGTGCTTCGATGAGCCGACAAGTGCACTCGACCCCAATCTGACAGGTGAAGTTTTGCGAGTTATCCGCAGTCTCAAGACCTCCGACCGCACCATGATAGTTGTTACTCATGAAATGGATTTTGCCCGCAAGGTCGCTGACAAGGTCATTTTCATGGCAAACGGCATCATTGAAGAAGAAGGCACTCCCGAACAGGTTTTCGGAAACCCACAAAGCGAATTGACAAAGGCATTCCTCACCGGCTTTGATTTCACCGAGGATTAACAGCATCCCCCTGCTCTTTTGGCAGGGGGATTTTTTGCAACAGTTTTGCAAAGATAAGGCTGTTGTGATACAATAGCTTTATCAAACAAAACGGAGAAAAATATGAATGATATAACTGTTTATTTATGTTCAGGAATACTTGCGATTCTGCTCATCATCGTCATCCTGCTTTTGATCTTCAAAAAAGACGGCTCTGTTGCGGAAAGTGAATTCAGACTCAAAAATGAGCTCGATGCCCTGCGCAATTCACAGGCATTGCTGACCTCGGATGCAAACGACAAGCTAATGCATCAGGTAATGCTGATGCAGAAGAATAATGATGCACGTCTTGAGGAGATACGCCGCAGTGTTGATGGGCGTATGCGCGAAATGCAGGTAAGCAATGAGCAAAAGCTTGAGCAGATGAGAGGTCTTGTTGATGAAAAGCTGACCACAACACTCGAGGGCAAACTCAGTGAATCCTTCAGGCAGGTCAGCGAAAGTCTGGCACAGGTGCATCAGGGATTGGGCGAAATGC
>JAFSIU010000179.1 GCA_017439615.1 Bacillota bacterium | reverse complement strand
TATTTCTCTTCCCGGCCGCAGCTTTGAAAGCGGCAGCCTTCATCCTTTGACCAGGATCCGTCAGGAAATCGAGGATATTTTCATCGGTATGGGTTATACCATTGCCGAAGGTCCCGAAATCGAGCTGGATTATTATAACTTCGAGCTGCTCAACATACCCAAAGACCATCCTGCCCGTGATATGCAGGTCAGCTTCTATTTCTCCGATTCTGTTCTGCTGCGCAGCCAGACCTCTCCTATTCAGGCACGCACCATGCAGAAACTTGCTCCCGAACTCCCCGTGAAGATTATCTGCCCCGGCACTGTCTATCGCCGTGATGATGATGCCACCCATTCTCCCATGTTCCATCAAGTAGAGGGGTTGCTGGTTGACAAGAAGGTTACTCTTGCCGATTTGAAGGGCACGCTGCTTTCCTTTGCCCGCCAGATGTTTGGTCCCGAGCGCGAAATTCGTCTGCGCCCGAGCTATTTCCCCTTCACCGAGCCCTCTGCTGAGGTCGATATCTCTTGCTTTAATTGCGGCGGTAAGGGCTGCCGTCTGTGCAAAGGCACAGGCTGGATCGAAATCCTTGGCTCCGGTATGGTGCATCCCAATGTTTTGCGTATGTCCGGCTATGACCCTGAAGAAGTCAGCGGCTTTGCCTTCGGTATGGGCATTGAACGTATCGCCATGCTGAAATACGGCATCACCGATATCAGATTGCTGTTTGATAATGATGTTCGCTTCTTGCAGCAGTTTTAGGAGGGGCTTGAAAAATGAAAGTATCTTATAATTGGTTAAAAGAATATGTGAATACAACTGTCTCTCCCGAGGAATTGGGCGAGAAAATGACTCGTGCGGGTATCGAGCTTGATGCTATTGAATACCGCGGCCGCGATCTGAAAAATGTAGTCGTTGCAGAGATCGTTTCCTGCGAAGCACATCCCGAAAGCCGCAAGCTGCATATCTGCCGTGTCAATACAGGCAGCGAGGAGCTGCAGATCGTCTGCGGCGCACCCAATGCTCGCGAAGGCATCAAGGTCGCTCTTGCTTTGCCCGGTGCAGAGCTGCCCGGCGGCATCAAGATCGGCATTGCCAAGCTGGCAGGAGTCGAATCCAGCGGTATGCTGTGCTCCGGCGCCGAGCTCGGCATTGATGAAAGAGATAATGCAGGCATCATGGAACTGCCTGCCGAATTCAAATTGGGTGAAGATATCGTAAAAGCTCTTGCCTTGGAGGATGCCGTGCTTGATTTCGAGCTGACTCCTAATCGTGCCGATTGCATGGGTATGCTCAATGTCGCCCGCGAGATCGGCTCCATCACCGGCGAGGAAGTTTGCCCTCCGCAGATCGCCTATGCAGAGCTTGGTCCCGATATCAATACTATGTTCAAATTGAGAGTAGAGGCCAATGATCTCTGCCCCCGTTATACAGCTCGTCTTGTTCAGGGTGTCAAAATCGCTCCCTCTCCCCAGTGGATGCAGAATTATCTTTTGGCAGCGGGTATGCGCCCCATCAATAATGTTGTTGATATTTCCAATTTTGTTATGTTGGAGCTTAATCATCCTATCCATACCTTTGACTATCAGACCTTGAAGGGTCATGAGATCATTGTCCGCCGTGCCTCAGAGGGCGAGCAAATGGAAACCCTCGATGGTAAAATGCGCGATCTTGATACTGAGACACTTATGATTGCCGATGCCGAAAGACCTGTCTGCATCGCAGGTATTATGGGCGGTATGGAAACCGAGGTTACTGATTCTACCACCGATATCCTTATTGAAGCTGCCTGCTTCAATTCCAAATGCATTCGCCGCAGCGCGCGCAAATATAATATTCCCTCCGAAGCCTCCATGCGCTTTGAAAAGGGTGTCGATGTTGATACCACAGATCTTGCTGCACGCCGTGTTGCTCAGCTTTTGGTAGAACTGTGCGGCGGTGTGGCCGCTCGCGGCTGCGTGGATGTTTATCCCGAGCCCGTTGCTGAAAAGAAGATAACCTTAAGTGTCAAAAAGCTCAATAATCTGCTTGGTACAGATTATGCTTTGGAAGATGCTGCCGAAATCATGCGCCGTCTCAATTTCCCGATGGAGCGTGTCGGCGAGGATCTGTTGGTATTCGTTCCCAATTATCGTCTGGATATCACCATTCCTGAAGATTTGATCGAAGAAATTGCCAGATTGAAGGGATATGACAATATCCCCACCTCGCTGCCCGACGGCGCCATGACTCAGGGCGGCAGAGATGCCAAGCAGAGCTTTGTCTATGATCTGACTCATAAATGTGCTGCTCTTGGTTTGAGAGAGGCTGTTTGCTACAGCTTCATTTCTCCTGATGAATGGGATAAGCTGCTTTTGGCTGAAAACCATGCATGGAGAAATGTCAAAGCTATTTTGAATCCCATCAATGAGGATCAGAGCATTATGCGCACTTCGCTTTTGCCCGGTCTTTTGAATTGCTTGAGCCGCAATGTGCGCAAGCGCAATCAGGAGGTTGCACTCTTTGAAGAAGGCGTTGTCTTCCTGCCACAGGCAAATGAGGAATTGGCAGATGAAGATCCTCGTCTTGGCTTTGTGCTCTATGGTGCGGAAAAATCCGCTTGGAACAAAAAACCCGTTGCTTTCGATTTCTTCTATGCCAAAGGCATTATCGACGCACTTTTTGCTCCCTATGGCATAGCATATAGTCTGGAGCGCCCTGACCGTGAGGCATATCCCTTCCTGCATCCCGGCAAATCTGCCGTGGTTCTGGTCAATGGTGAAATCATCGGCTATTTCGGCGAGCTTCATCCCACCGCTGCCGCAAACTATGATCTGTATGGCGGCATCGCTGCCGAATTACGTTTGCTGCCGCTTCTGGCAGTTGCCAAAACTGTTCCCGTCTGCGAGAGTATTTCCAAATATCCCGCAGTTACCAGAGATATCTGTGTCATCGGTGAGGAAAGTGTTCCTGCCGAAGAAGCTGCCAAGCTTATCCGCAGCATAGGCGGCGAAATTTTGAAAAATGTCGAACTTTTCGATGTCTATCAGGGTGCATCCTTGGGCGAAGGCAAACGTTCTTTGGCATTTGCTCTCAATTTCCAATCTGTGGAAAGAACTCTTACCGACAAGGAAATCGACAGCGTTTTTGAACAAATCGTTGCAGAATTGAATTCTCAGCTCGGTTTAGCTCTTAGATAGGAGGCGCAACATATTGGCACAGCTCAAAAGTATAACCATCAAGGTGGAGGGCATTGATTATCCCTTCCGCACAGCAAACAGCGAGGAATATATGAATTCTCTTGCCGCGCTTTGTGATGAGAAGCTGGACAACGTCAAGGCAAAATATCCTGCCTGCAGCGTTTCCCGCCGTTATACTCTTGCGCTGCTGGAATTGGCTGACCAATATATGCAGCTGCAGCAGGAATATGAAGCCGTGCAGCAGGAAATCAAAAATATCACTGAAGGCGAATGGTAGACTGCAAGTCCTAAAGGAGGTCTGAAAATGAAATTAGGCGAATTGTTTGCTTTGGGCATTGAATTGGGCAAAAAGGCCGATCCCCGCGGCATCGAGGTTGTGGAGGCTGAGCTCAAAAGCAATCAGGAAAAATATGAAAAACTGAGCGAGGAGGATAAGGATTTCTTTGACAAGGAATGTTTGATCAATCCTTATGCCGACAGCCGTATTCTCTATGGCGATCCCGAAACCGAGATCAATAAGCTTATCACAGGCATAGATATGGAAACGCCTGAGCTTGTGCTCTGCGACAGATTGAATGAAAAAGGCGCAGGCATTGATATGGTGCTGGCTCATCATCCCGAGGGAACTCCCTTTGCTTCCTTGTCCAAGGTTATGAGCCTGCAATGCGGACATATGGAGCATTTCGGCGTACTGCCCAATATTGCAGAAGCTATTATGGGCGAACGCATCGGCGAGATTTCCCGCAGTGTTGCCTCCAGCAATCATCAGCGCGCAACCGATGCTGCCAGATTGCTTGATATTCCCTTCGCCTGCTTCCATACTCCCGCTGATAATCTCGTTACCGATTTCTTATATAAGCTTTTCGAGGAGAAAAAGCCCGCCACAGTCGGTGAGGCAGTCAAGCTTTTGAAGGAAGTCCCCGAATACAGACAAAGTGCGATCAACAATGCCCCGCCTCGTATTTTGGCAGGCAAGGAAGACACTCCCTTGGGCAAGATTTATGTTGATTTCACCGGCGGCACCTCCGGCAGCGACAAGAACTATGCCAAGCTTTCCGCAGCAGGCAGGACTGTCAATCGCCCGCCCACCCGCGAGGAAATCAATATCTTCCTGCCATGGCTGAAGCTGGAAATCGAAACCGTGCGTCCGCAAGCTGTCGTAACCCTCGGCAATGTGCC
>JAFSIU010000178.1 GCA_017439615.1 Bacillota bacterium | reverse complement strand
TGCTTCTCGTCTTTCTGCCGCTCTCCTTGCAGCCGCCCTTTCTTCCATCTCTTTCTCCTGCCGAACCTTTTCGTTATATTTTGCAATAGCGGCAGATGCATCCGGATCACTGTCTTCCATTAACTCAATCAGCGGACCCAGGGTGTAAGGGTAACGATTTTGCCCGGAGTTTGGTAGCGGATTGTTTTCTTTGAGAAATTGATTGAATTGTTCTTGTATTTTTGTATAGGTATCAACTAATTGCTGGTTTTCTGGACTGAGAACCGCATTGTCCATTACCGTGACTTTGTTGCTACAAACGAAAAATTCATCAAAAGGTTTTTCATTCATCGGCGGTGAAGTAGTTTCTTGGAACATTGCATTCCAAGGGTTTTCATTTCCTGCCGTTTGTACCCTCGCAAAAAAGCTTTCAAAATTTGCCTGAGATTCTTCTGCAGTAAGCTCTCCATCAAATCTCACAGGGAGCTTCTTAATCAACACTTTTGCATTGAGCAGATACGCATAATACATACACATACACTGCATCAACTGGCGTTTGGATGTTTTGGTGATTCTCTCGTTAGCATAGATTGCCGTGAGATAAAATCTAAGAGCGTCCTGTGTGGTGTAATATAATTGATACTGTCTGCCGTCTATCGTTGTGTAAACAGCACCGGCTGAAACGCCCTCTCCAAAGGGTTTCTGTGTTATTCCAGATGGTGCAAGAACGGTCATCCTCTCATAGGGTATTTCGCCGAAGTCTGTGATGATTGACCTGTCTGTAAGGGTAAAACGATTCAGTGTTGTGGAAGAATCCGGTGTACTCAAGATTCTGTCAAGAAAACCATTGATCTTTGATGAAACAGCATTGGTTGAATCAAACACCTCATACATTGTATAGTTTTGAAAAGGCTGTTCCTGTTGCGGTGGCTGGATTTCTCGTGAGATGCGGACACCACATTTGCTGCAAAAGTTTGCTGTATCCGCAACAGGTGTTCCACAATTTGGGCAAAACATACTGATGCTTCCTTTCGTTCATTATTTATATCTACTGCAATAAGGAGCCATACGGCAGCCCTCGCACTTTCGGAAAATTCGATTTTGACCCCTGCGGAAATTTTTGCGTTGCATACATTCGGAAGACCAATAGTAGTCTTGCTTTGCAGAGCTTTGTGCAGATTCACTTCTGTATCGAGCTTCTGCTGCATCTGCTGCCACCCGTTCTGCTGCATCTGCTGCTCTGCATTGTTCTTCATATGCTGCCTGCTGTACACGCAATCTTTCTTCCTCAATCTGCTGCCGTATCTTTTGGTCGTAGTTATCGATTGCCTGTGGGATAGTGTAGTTAGAAGAACGCATAACCTCATAAATGTGTCGCAGTGCTTCTGCCGTTCTATATTGTTCCGGGACAATTTTGGTAGCGGCATAATGGGTAACAAGTTCTTTCTTTGCCTTATCCAACGAGGCTTCCAGTTCCGCTATTTCCTTGTTGTGTTTTACTGTCCAATCGGCAAGTGCTTTTTCGTACTTAGGAAGTGTATCTTCTTGATATACCTTTAAGTTCTGTCGATATTGTTCTTCAAGGGTGTGCTGCTTTTGACGGGCGATTTCATCCAATACGGCGCACTGTTGGCGGTATTCCGGGGTGTTGCGGATGCGTTCTGCTTCTGTTTCTTTCTTTTTCTTATAGCCTGTAAAATAATAAATGATAATCCACGGCCAGAAGAACAGTGTCGGTAACACCTCTACTGACCAAAATGGAACTTGTGGCTTTATCTCCGGGTACTGTGCTTGTACAGGGCGGGGAGCTGTTGGCGGTGTGGGTTTTGGGTCATATTGCTGCGAGCGCAACTGAGAAAGTGTCCCATTATAGCTGTTGATGGTGGCTGTTAAATCCAGCGCTTTTCGTATAGCTTCAATTTGCCCGTCCCGGTCACTTTTGGCTTTTTCCTGTTGGGCTGCTTTCTGTTCCTTTTGTTTTCGCTGTATTTCAGATCTTTCAATTACAGTTCTGATGCTGCACTTTTCCTTATCCATAATCGTGCATAGCTGCTTGATGGATTCTGCCGTAGCATAGGAAGCCGGGATATGCAAGGATTGGATTATATCTGCCCGAACAGACGGAATTGCAGACAATGCATAATCCATGTACTTCAAAACATCTTCATGCTCTCCCTGCACAGGAGTATTGCACAGCTCATTCTTTCGTTTGCGGAAGTGTTCACAGGTTGCATCCAACACCTTGACCTTTTTAGCCAATTGTAGCTGAATGTCTGTATCAAGCTGAAGCTGTGCTTCGGAGTAGGGGTGCATAATCTCTACACCTCGTTCCACCTTGGCATGAATAACGGATTGATACAGCTTTCTTTGTTCTCCTGCTAAAATCTTGTCTGCTCCTTGCCGTTCTACCTTTTTCGCTTCATCCAAGAGCATCGTATAGGCAAAAGTGTCCTGTTTCTCCGGCAAACCTTTCCACGAGAGCTCACGGGATGGAGTATACCTCTGCAATAAACAGGCTTCGATTTCTTCTAATTCCGGGATGCTGAAAGCAAGCACAGTCATGTGCATATGCAGCATTATGGGCATGCTGTTAGCAAAATCGATAATATGTTGATGCACTTCGCCCGTTTCGCTTTTGGTTGTATATTTATCAAAACTCGCCGAGATGATATATTTGCTTTCCACATACGGGATCACACAAGGCATCTGACAAGTACCGCTTTGTAGCAGCGATGTAATGTCTGCCCGATTGGGTTCGTATACATGAACCTTGTCCTCAAGCCCCTTTTCAGC
>JAFSIU010000177.1 GCA_017439615.1 Bacillota bacterium | reverse complement strand
AGCAGGGTGCATAATAGGGAGCATCGACTGCCTTGCCATTGCGGGTGATGGCAATCATAATATTATCATCGATCTCAGCCTGAGTGAATGTAATGCCATAGCCATCAGTAGCCTCAACAATGAAATCGCCCTTGATCTCAACATCAAGATAGTCAAGAACATCCTGCAAACGATAACCGACCCAGGTGTATTCGTGCAGCTCGACAGAGGTTTCTACACCGATAACAGCTTTATGGAGTTTGAGATTGGCAGCATCCTTTTGGGTGAAGCTTTTGCCCATGATCTCCATAGTAAATTCATAATCAGCAGGGATCTCGCCGCCTTCTTCCAGACAATAATCACGCAGAGGACGACCTTCACCGGGAGCTCTTTCGCCAAGAGGAGCCAATTCACCCTCAGGCACAACAGTAGTTGCAGTAGTAGTCTTATTATCTGCAGCAGTATTTGCAAAGCCTTCATCACCACAGGCTGTCAACGCAAACATAAGCAGCAAAACACAAATCAGGGGCAAAAGTTTTTTCCAAATCTTCATAATCAAATCCTCCTTAAAATGTCTTTTGGAATTATAATTTAGGCGGGAGACAAGCAATACGCTCAAGCTCCTCTACCTTCAAGAGCTTCAGCTCGGTATGATAAACTTCTTTCAGCCTTTCTTCAGTGATGATTTTTTCTGCATCACCAAAGACCAGTTTGCCCGTTCTGTCAAGAATAGCAGCCTTGCCGCCCAACAAAATGGCATGATCGGGATTATGTGTAGTGATAATAACAGCATAGTTTTTAGCAGCCATTTTGCGAATCATTTTCAATATCTTATATTGATTGCCATAATCAAGATGCGCAGTCGGTTCATCAAAAAGCACTGCCTTTGGCTCCTGAACAACGGCACGGGCAATGGTAGCCTGCTGGCGCTCGCCGCCGCTGATATCTGTATAAGGCTTATTTGCCAGATGGGCAATGCCCAGATCCTCCAGAACAGAAAAAGCGATCTCTTCATCCGCCTTACCGGGACGGCGGAACATCCCTATCTGAGGAGCTCTGCCCATCAGCACAAAATCCATCACGGAATAAGCAAAGGCAGGGGTATGTGTTTGCTGGACATAACTGATCCTTGTTGCTGCCTGCTTGTAGCTGAGCCTGGAGAGCTTATCACCGCAAAGATATATTTCACCCGCATCGGGCTGCAGAAGCTTTGCCATGCAATTGAGCATGGTCGATTTGCCTGCGCCATTGGGACCCAAAATAGACAATATTTCTCCGCGGCGCAGCTCAAGACAGACATTGTTCAGGATCACACGATCGGTATGCGGATATTTAAAGCAAACATCCCGCACCTCATATATCAATTCATTATTTATTTGTGAAGTTTGATTTTCAGCCATAATTCTCTCCACCATTAACGAATCTTTCCTCTTTGTTTATAAAGCAGCCAGGCATAGAAGGGTGCGCCGATGATGCCTGTAAGAATACTGATAGGCATTTCAGCAGGTCCTATTGTTCGTGTAACAGTATCGACAACCAGCAGGAACAATCCACCCAAAAGACAGGATGCAGGCAGCAGATGTCTGTTATCGGGACCTATGAGCATTCGCCCGAAATGCGGTATAACAAGGCCTACCCAACCGATAGTACCTGCGATGCAAACAGAGCTTGCGGTGAGCAGGGTAGCAAAAATGATACTCATTGTGCGTATCAGCTTGACATTGGCACCGAGCGTTTTTGCCTCATTTTCACCGAGTGAAACTATGTCTATCCTCCACGACAGAGCCAGTAGCAATACCGCGGCAATAACAAGAGCCGGCAGAATTTTCAAAAGCTGCTCCAAAGTTACATAAGAAAAGCTGCCCATCTGCCAATATGTAATAGTAGCAAGCTCGGTCTCGGGATCGGCAATATATTTGATAAAGCCAAGTATAGAGCCCATCACGCCGCCGACGATGATACCTGAGAGCACCAGCATGATGTTCGACTCGCTGCGCATCAGGAATGGTATCATCAATGTCAGCATAACTGCAATAAGACCGCCAATAAAGGCAAATGCCTGAATATAGGCGGAGGAAAGTGTCATCAGAATTGCGACTGCCGCACCGATGCAGGCACCTGAGGAAACACCAAGAAAATCAGGTGAAACAAGCGGATTTTTGAAAACCGCCTGATAAGAAGCACCCGACATTGCCAATGCTGCGCCGCAGACAATGGAAGCAAGAATACGCGGCAGGCGCAGGCCGAAAACAACATTTTCAGACATCTGATCCCATGAGCCTTCTATGCCCCACAGCTTATACCACAGCATTTGAAAGACCTCGACGGGATCAAGACGATATTTGCCGACAAAAAGAGCAAAACAGAATCCTATTATCAGCAAAAGCAAAAGTGAGAGATTGATACTGCGCGCTTTGCGCTTATTCTTTCTATATAGAGCCTGATGCTCTGTCAACATTCCATTCATAGTCATCAAAACCTTCTAACGCATTAATAGCCGAGATATTCTCTGTCAAAGGTCATACCATACATAAATTCATAGAAGGCATCGACCTCGACCAAAAAATCTTCCTCGCTATAAACATCGGGATACATCTGAGAAAGCATCCATAAAAGCCCCAGACAGCTTGCCATACCCGGGAATTCCCATGAATCCGTATCGCTTGGCACAAGCAGCACATGTCCATCCTTGACCGCCTTAAGCTCAGACCATGTAGGATCGGCAAGCAATTCTTCAACCTTATATTCAGCTACATTGGAATTGGAACAAAAGATGAAATCGGGATCCCATTCGAATATCTTTTCCGTACCAACCAATGGCCATGTCTGCATACTGACAACATCCTTGGCCATATTTTCGGCACCTGCTGTTTCGAGCATAAAGGATTGAAGCATTGTGCCATTTGCCACACGACCAACCTCTGCACCCATTACTATTGCGGTTTTTCTTTCCTCCATCGGAACAGATTCCAGCAGCTTGGCAGCTTTTTCAACCTTGCTGTTATAATATTCTATCAAAGACTCGGCGCGCTCCTCCACGCTGAAGGTCTCGCCAAGCACCCTGATGGTCTGCATTATATCCTCGATACTCTCGGGCCAAAGACCCACCGCAGGAATTCCCAATGCCTCGACCGCTTCGAGCGTGCGAGTATCCGATGCCTTATGAATGAAAACATCGGGATTATAATTCGCCAAAGCTTCCATATCCAAAGAGCCTCTGCCGATGGTGCCTGCTCTTTCCAAAGAGGGCTCGACCAGATTATAAAAACCCCAGGTGGCATTGATGGCAACGAGTCTGTCTGCAACACCGAGTGCCAACAAAAAATTGGTTGCAGGCCCATATATCAATGCTGCAGTTTCAACATTTTTGGGAACAATAACCTCTCGGCCTGCAAGATCGATGACAAGCTTTTCGTCTTCACCCGGCACTTTGTGTACCGGCACAGAAGCTTCTTCAGCGCAGGCAAATAAAAAAGGCAGCATTAGCACCACAATTAATAACAAAGCAAGTTTTTTCTGCATAAGCTGACCTCCTTAATAGAATTATTGAGTTTTGATAAAGAAAAACGGCCTCACAAAAGCCGTCTCCCAAAACAACAGCTTTCTTTCCAAACACGGGAGGGTGCGGGCACCCCATTGGTCATAAATACTCGAAAACTATTTCT
>JAFSIU010000176.1 GCA_017439615.1 Bacillota bacterium | reverse complement strand
TTTGTCAACAAAGGCTGGCATCAACAATCCTATTTCATCGTAATAATGCAGTGTGCGCACACTTACACCCGTAAAATCGGCAAATTCTTTAGTCTGCATTTTCAATTTTATCACCTCACAACAAGAGCATACACTATGACGGAGCGTGAGAGTCAATACCCTTTTGAAAAAAATATGGATTGATGTTCGACAAATTCTTATTTTTCGACTTGTTTTAATAAGCATATCACAATTTATTTGCCGATACAATAACAGGCACAGCGGATCAATTCAAATGCTGTGCCTGTAATGTTTATGAATATTTCCTTTTTGGGAGACTGATTCTTAGGGCAGGTCTGCCTTGCAGATGACATGATGACCGTTTTCGTCAAGTGTCTCAAAATAGATGCCGCGGCTGTCGGAGCACCAGATGACGGAATAGACAGGCTCCTCGCAAACCATCAGGACAAAGCCTTCGGAGATATAGGCGATATAGAGGCTGCCTTCGGCATTGGTGAAAACGAGCTTGCCGCTGTTGGGAGCCCATTCCAGCACCTTGCCGCCGCCTTCGGCGGAGAAGAGCTGTGCGGGAGCGCTGCTGGCGATATCAGAGATCCACAGACCGCTGTCATTGCCGCCCATATTGCCGGCGAGCTGAGTGCCATCGGGAGAAGCCTTGATAACATAATCATATTCGCCCGTGGTGGCGGTGGGGATCGCTATATCACTTTCTTCGAGCAGCTGCATACCTGCTTTGGTATCCATAACAGTGCAAAGAGCAGTTTCATTGCCATTGCCGGCATAGAACTGAATCTCGCCTGCTTCATTACGGAAAAGTGCATAGGCATCGCCTTCTTCAACAGAGAAGCGCATTACGGAGATATTGCCGCCGATGGTAACTGTATCAGTTGCGGGAGCAGGCATGGAAGCCGTGCCCTGATTGATTTCCTCATCGGGAACGGAAACGGGAGGCTCGGGTGCAACAGTTGTTTGCTCCGGTGCTGCTGCAGTGGTCTTTTCTGTCGGGACAACAGTTGTCTTTTCGGGTTCGGGAGCTGTTGTCTGTTCAGGATTGATCACGGTAGTAGGCTCGGGAGCAGCAGTTGTTGTGGGTTCGGTCACAGGAACAGTGACAGGCTCGGCTGTGGTCTGAGTCTGCTCGGGTATAACAGAGGTTTTCTCAGGCTCAACAACGATTGTTTCGGGAGCAACAGTGGTTTCAGCAACAACAGTTGTAGCAGGCTCGACAGCAGTAGTCTCAGCCACAACGGTGGTGGGCTCTGCAACAATAGCTGTGGTTTCGGGAGCGGTTGTGGTGAGCTCCTGATTGATAACGGGAGCTTCAGGCATAATGCCGCTGACACCGAATGCCAGCAAAAGTGCGGCTGCTCCAAAAGCAGGAGCAGCAAAGCGCCAGGGGAATGCCTTTTTGACAGTGGTTTTGCTTGCTTCCTCTGCTTCGATACGCTGCATAACACAGGCAGCAAAATCTGCAGGCGGCTCGACATCGCAAGCGGAAATATCCTGCAGGAGAGAATGGAGCAGCAATTGCTCTTCATATTCCTTCTGCAGGTTGATATCGTTTTTCAATTCTTTTTCAAAGGAGGCTGCCAGCTCAGCATTCAGTTCGCCATCGATATAGGCCTGCATGAGCTTTTCTTTATTATTGATATCAAACATTCGGGCATCCTCCTTTCGTAATTTTTCAAAAATTATTTTTTCAGGTGCTGCAATTCCTTCTGCAGCATTTTTTTGCCGCGGAAAAGCCTGGTTTCAATGGTGGATTGCGGCAGACCGAGTCTTTCGGAAATCTCCTTATATGAAAGACCTTCGATATATTGCAACATAATGGGAACGGAATATTTTTCGCCCAGTCTGGCGAGCGCCGTTCTGATCTCCTCCTGCAAGCCTGCAGCTTCCAGCGCAGCCTGGGGGTTGGATTTGACATCCGATTCGGGCACGGTGGGCTCGGCTATGCTTTCAATGGAGACTATGCGTGCTTTTGATTCCTGCTCCTGCTCAAATTCATCGGCAGTCGCTTTTTTCGGCCTTGCGCCGTCGCGCTGCGCTTTTTTGTTGATGCAAACATTATGCGCTACGCGGTAAAGCCAGGAAAAGAATTTCCCTTTTTCAGCATCGAAGGATTTCAATGAGCGATATATCTGCAGGAAGGAATCTTGCGACCAATCGGAAGCGTCCTCGTAATTGCCTGCGAGAGTATATGCAATTTTGAATACGGGCTTTTGATAGCGTTGAACTATTTCATCAAAAGCATCCTTCCGACCTGCTAAACAGAGAGAAACCAATTCCTCGTCAGTATGACGATTCATTCCAAATCCTCCTGCTTTCAATAATAAATACAATTTCTGCAAAAAAAACTTGCATTTTTTCGCTCTTTTTTTAAAAATTTTTTATTTTGCCAAATTTATTGCAAGTTTAAATTTTATTTTATCATATTCTTTCCAAAAATTACAGATATTTATTTGACAAACTGTGCTTGATTCAAAATACAGGATTTGCTATCACATACGGACAGAGCAATTTTGCTGATATACCAACATTTACCTGCTGAAATCCGCGTAATTTTGCTTTAAAATGACAGCAAGCGCCTGAAGCGCAAGAAATCTCAGGAGGAAAGAAGGTATGAAAAAGAAAAATCGATCATTGTTTTTGGCTGTGTTTTTGTTGCTCTGCGCATTGCTGCTACCCCTTGAGGCAAGGGCGGCTGATATCTCCGTTTTTGTCAATGGAAAACAGGTCTCAGGCGATACGCAGCCATGGGTAAACGAAGAAAGCAGAGTCTATGTCCCGCTGCGCGTGATCGCCGAGAGCCTTGGATATGCTTGCAGCTGGGATCAGGTAAGCGGCTCAGCCTTTCTGCAAAAGGGTGCTGAGACAGTGAAGCTCACACTCGGCAGCAATTATTACACTGTGAACGGCAAACGCGTCAAGGGCGACAGCTATCCTGTTGCATATCGCGGCAGAGTGATGGTGCCCGTGCGTTCACTCGGTGAGGCGGTGCAGGCGCAGGTGCAATATGATGCAGCAAAGAACAGCGTCATTGTCTGGAGTGCTGCTGATACTGTCATCGGAGGCGGCAATTCCGGCATAACAGGAGGCGGCAGCAGCTCAGGCGGAAATTCAGCCGCTCCGCCCGCCACGGGAGGGAATTCCGGCAATTCCGGTAATTCCACAGGCAGCAAAACTCTGGCAGGCAGAACCATTGTGCTTGATGCGGGTCATGGCAAGGTTCAGCCGGGCGGCTGGACAGATCCGGGTGCTGTAGGCTATTACGGCACTCCCGAAAGGGACATCGTGATGGACATAGTCTATAAAACCGCTGCTATTTTGCAGAAAAAGGGTGCCACGGTGATTCTGACACGCGCGGCGGATCAGACCTGGCTCACTCTGGCAGGCAGAGCAGCCTATGCCACGAAATATGATGCGGACATTTTCATCTCTGTACATTGTAATGCCAATGAAAATCGCAGCTATCACGGGACGGCTATGTATACCAATGCGGTAAGCTACAACAGTTATGCCGACACAAAATTGGCACAGGCTCTGCAAAAGCATACTGTTGCTGCGCTTGGCACCCGTGATGCAGGACTTTTTCAGGGCAGCTTCGGGGTGCTGCGCAATCTGCCCTGTGCAGGGGTGATTGCGGAAATCGGCTTCATCTCCAATCTTGAGGAGGAAAAAAAGCTGGCGAAAAACAGCTTCCGTCAAAAAGCAGCGGAAGGACTTGCCAAGGGCATCGAAGCATATTTCGCCGCCAAATAAGTAAAAGCTTTCTGCCTGATTTTGAAAACAGATATTTTAACCAAAAAACAACCCCCGTCTTTTTCAGGACGGGGGTTGAATATGTTCTTTGTGGGGAAAGAGTTAATTATTTGTTGAGATCGGCATATTTTTCAGCAACGATTTCTTTCCACAGATCAGCATTTTCAATGCCGCATTTGTCGGGATCGAAAACGGGATCCTTGCCGGCTTTGCGCTGTGCTTCATAGTCCTTGAGGCAGATGAAAGCGGGTTTCTGCAGCAGGACGATAGCAATAACAGTGAGCCATGCGGTTGCACCTACGCCGATATCACCGAAGTTCCAGATAGCATCGGAGGTGAGCAAGCAGGAACCGAAAACGATAGCCATCATAGCAATGCGGAGAGCATTGGTCAAAGCAGTACGCTTGGAGCTCTGAGCATTCTGGAAGAGATAAGCGATATTGGATTCGGATTCATAGTAGTAGCTCAAAATGGTGGTGAAGGCGAAGAATGCCAGGCAGATGGATACGACGATAGCGCCAACCTTTGCGCCGAGCAAGGTGCCAACTGCAGCCTGTGCAAATTCAGGGCCGGAGCCGGTAAGATTCATAACAGCAGCATTTGCACTCTGATGCAAGAATGCACCGTCAGCGCCGACAACATTGAAGCAATCTGTCATGAGAATCATAAGACCGGTAGCGGTGCAGACGAGCAAAGTGTCAACATAAACGCCGAGAGCCTGAACCAAACCTTGTTTTGCGGGGTGGCTGACTTCAGCAGCTGCTGCAGCATGGGGCTGAGTACCCTGACCTGCTTCGTTGGAGTAGATACCGCGTTTTACGCCCCAAGAGATAGCAGAACCGATGATGCCGCCGAATACGGAATGAATACCGAAGGCGCTGGAGAAAATCATACCGAAGACAGAACCGAGCTTGTCGGCATTGGCAGCGATAATGATGATGCCAAGGATGATATAAATAACAGCCATTGCGGGAACGATCATTTCGGCTGCTTTTGCGATTCTCTTGATACCGCCGAAGATGATGAGGCCGAGGAAGATGGCAACTACCAAACCGGTGATCCAGGCGGGAGTATTGAATGCAAATTCAAATGCGGAGGAAATTGCATTGGACTGAACGCCGGGGAGGAACAGACCGACAGAGATGATCATAACAATAGCGAAAAGAACTGCATAGCCTTTGTTATTGAGACCTCTTTCGATGAAATATGCGGGGCCGCCACGATACTGACCGTCGATCTTGATCTTGTAGATCTGAGCAAGAGTACATTCAACATAAGAAGTAGCTGCACCCAAGAATGCAAGCATCCACATCCAGAAGAGTGCACCGGGGCCGCCGAAGAGGATAGCTGCGGAGGTACCAACGATGTTACCGGTACCTACACGGCCTGCCAAAGCTGTGCAGAAAGCCTGGAAGGAGGAAATACCTTCAGCAGAGGATTTGCCGAACAGCAAGGTAACCATGGGTTTGATCAAGCGGACCTGCAGGAAGCGGCTCTTCAAAGAGAAATAAAGACCGACAACCAGCAATAAGTACATTAAGGTCTGAGACCATACGACGCCATCCAAAAAACTAAGTGCGCCATTGATAAAAGCTTCCATTAAATCATCTCCAATCATAATAAAAATAATTTCGGTTCCCAAAAATCTATTTAAGGAACATAAAAAAGGTCTTTTGATATAAAGACCTTCTCCTTGAGATGAACATAGCTTGTGGCTCTGTCCTTTTGCCTGAGAGATTGGCACATTGAATGCACCTTACACCTTCGGCTCCCGTTTAAGCGGGCCTCTCCAGAGAATTAAATCGAAGCAGGAAGCTTGACTGCTTCTTCTTTAATGCAGATATATTATCATAATCTTTTTATGAATGCAAGTATTTTTGTATATTTTTTTAATATTTAGTTCGCATTCAATTCATTCTATGCGGCAAAGCCTGCTAAATGCTATTTTTTTGTCCTCTTTTTACGACAAAATCCGCTATTAATATTTGACTGCGAAAAGCATATCCCTTATAATGCAGATATATTATTAATTGTCAGGCTTGAAAGGGTTTCGCAATGAATTATATTGATATTTTTCTCATCGGTATTGCTCTTTCCATGGATGCTTTTGCCGTTTCTGTTACCAATACTCTTGTTTATAAGAAATATTCCCCCATCGCCATTGCACTTTTCTTTGGTGCCTTTCAGGGTCTGATGCCGCTGGGCGGATTTTTTGCCGGCAGTGTTTTTTCTGCCTTCATCAGCCGCTATTCAGGACTGATCTCGCTCATAATCCTGGGCTTCATCGGCGGCAAAATGATATGGGATTGTCTGCATCCCGATGAAGTGGATTGCTCAGGCAGGGAAAAGCTTACATATAAGATATTATTTCTGCAGGCCATCGCCACCTCCATCGATGCCTTTGCAATCGGAGTGAGCTTTGTCGGCGAAAGCTTCATCACACAGCAGGCAGGTATTTTTATGCCGGCGCTCACCATCGCCATTATCACCTTCTGTCTTTCCATGCTGGCAGTACAGCTCGGCAAAAGAACAGGCAATCTCTTCGGCGACAAAATGGAGCTTATTGGCGGTGCCATTCTCATTCTCATCGGCATCAAGAATTTTCTTTTTTAAGCCATTAACTCACAAAGGGCAGCATTTTTGGAACATTGGACAAAGGAAATTTTTGACACAATTTGTCCGTTATCTTCCGCAGGACAAAGCATATGCTTTTATGAAAGCTGACTGCGGAAAGGATGGAAAAAATGTTTGCCTTTTATTTTTTGGCAGGTCTTGCCTGCTTCATCACTCTGTTCACACTTTTTAACCGCTATTATATAATTTTCTTGCCGCGCAGACGCGAAAAGCTTTTTCTCGTCATTGAGGAGGATATCCCGCATATCGAGGCTGTTTTGCGGGAGCTTTACAGCTTTTTGCGCCGCAAGGCATGGTTCGAGCCGGTGATCATCGACCGCAGCACAGGAGAGAGTCATCTCATCACCGAAAAATTCTGCCAAAGCTACACTCTACCGCTTGAGCAGGAGCTGCCGCCCAGATTTGCCAAGCAGATAGTTTTAGACAGCAAAAGCGATATCAGGCAGCTGAAAAGAGAAATCAGCCTGCTTCGCACCGAGATCGAATTGCCGATGACGGCAGGCAGAAAAACAGCTGAAAAGAGGGACAGCTTATCACAAGGGAATTGAGAAAATGGAAAAACGCTGCCCTGCAGCTTTTCTTCCCGCAGACGCATTGTGCCGCCTGCGGTGATGTCCTGTGCAAAAAACTGATATGTGATGAATGTCTGAAGCAAATGCAAAAGCTGCGCCGCTGCCCTCGCTGCGGCAGCTTTCTGCACAAGACCTCACTTTATTGCGAGACCTGCAGCTTCATCAAAAAGCCATATTTTGACCGTGTTGTCAGCGCTCTGCCTTATGACGATGTGCTGAAAAGAAGCATCCGCAGAATGAAATACGGCGGCAAAACATATTATAAACGCCCCTTCGCCGAGCTTATCTGCGAGCTTCTGGCGCAGGAATATACGGATATACGTTTTGATCTGGTGCTGCCTGTGCCTGTTGCGGCGGACAAGCTGAAAAGCCGCGGCTATAATCAGGTCGATATCTTCGCCAGACCTGTGGCACAAATGCTCGAGCTGGCATATAGCGATGATGCGCTTTTTCTCATCAAGGATATTCCCTCGCTGGTCGGTAAAACGAGAAGGGAGCGCTTCGAGCTGACAAACAATGCCTTTGGCGCGGACAAGGAGCAGGTCGAGGGCAAGACCATTCTGCTCATTGATGATGTTTTCACCACCGGCGCAACCTCACAAAGCTGCTCAAAGGCTTTGAAAAAGGCAGGAGCGAAAGCTGTTTATGTCGCAACTCTGGCAGGGCATTATACCATAAACTGAATCCTCAAAATGCCTGCACTGCCAAAAGCACGTAAAAATTTTGCAAAAAGGCGGTTTTCCGCTTGCATTTGTGATAGAATATTTATGACAGAGTTTTCATATCCCAAAAAAGTAAATCTCCAAAAGAAAGGAAAAGCCGATGACCGAAAAGCAGAACATTGAACAGCAAACAGAGCAGCAGAATATTCAGAATGATTTTTGTCAGCAGACCGAACAGCTCAATGATTTCAGCACACCCGAGCCGCAAAAAGCTGAAAAAGCTGAGGAAGCTGAAGAAGTGATGGCACAGCCTGCCCAGAAAACAATACTTGCCGCTGCCATTGAGGAAGAAGCGGAAAAGCCGAAGAAAAAGCTGCAGGCAAGCGCTGTCGAATTTCTCACCGCTGCACAAAAATCGCAGGTGGCTGCATACGGTGCGCAGAAAAACGGTGAAAAGGCTTTTCAGATGGCACAAAAGGTGCTGGAGGAATATTTCGCCGAGCCTGAGCTGCAGCAAAGCATCAATGCCGAGCCATTTTTGCACAAGCAGCTGATGGCGGTGCGCGATTCCATCAATTCACTCAACAATTCACTGGCAGCCGAAAAGGTCGGCGTGCAGCTTTCGGAAGAGGCGGTCAGAAGAGCAACTGCCGAATTTGATAAAATGCAAAGAGAAAGCGATGGCGCAGCAACCGAGCTGCAGCGCCTGCAAAAAGTGGCTCTGCAGCAGGAAAATGCATATAATTCCCTGCTGGCAAAGCAGCGGGAGCTGAATGCCCGCATCAAGCAGGAGGAAGAAAAGCTGAAAATCGCCAATGCTGCGACCATGGCAGCAAAAAGCCTGCTCGATGATATTGACAAGAAAAAGAATGAAGCAGCGGCTCTGCTCAAAGAGGCGCAGGATTTTGACAAAGATACCAGAGATAAATATCGCAAGCTGCAGCTTTCCTTCTCACAGGCGAGAGAAGATGCCTCCGCCATCATCACGCAGCTGCGCTGTCTGAATAAGGATCTGCCCTTTGATATGGAAGAAATGCTGCTGCTCTATGAAGAAGGCTATGACATCGAAGCCGGCGGCAAGCCCAAAAAGAAGCTTTTCGGCAAAAAGAAATGACAAAAAGCAGAAGGCAAAAGCCTTCTGCTTTCATATAGAATGTTGATTAAAGCGATGAGCGAAAAATCAAAGCTTTGCAAAATTAAATGTTTTGAAGTTTGATTTGCACATTTGGGAAAATTCGATTTGTAATATAGCTGATTCAAAGGGGATATTTTATGGAAATTATTGCAATGAGAGGCAAGGACCGCTTTTTAGTAGTTATTGAAAAAAATCTATGTGCATTAGTCAATGTTCGGGATGATACAGTTATTTATAAATCAGACCCGTGGTCATTTTTGAAATTCGGTTATTTTACAGACCCTGAGTATGATGAAGAAATTCTCACAAAAATAGAACAATTACTCGCAAAGCAAATTTAGTAAAAACAAGAAAAAGAGGTAAAGAAAAATGGGAGATTTTCTGGAAGCGACGATGTTGATTTGTTTCGGTCTTTCGTGGCCGATAAATTTGATGAAGGCATATAGGGCACGCACGGCAAAAGCCACCAGCCTGACCTTTTTGCTGCTCATTTTCTGCGGATATCTGGCAGGGATCGCCGCCAAGCTGGTTTCAAATGAAATCAATTATGTTTTTGCGGTTTATCTCATCAATACCTTCATCGTCATTCTCAATCTGGGGATTTATGCCCGAAACGTTGCCTTGGACAAGCAGGCGGCAAAAAGCGCCGCACTTTAAGCCAAGCTTGAAATCCTTTGCGAAATATGCGACAATGAAGCAAGAGACAAGCTGATAAAGGAGGCAGGAACATGGAAAAGGAAACAATGGGGACTGTGGTCTCGGTGGCAAAGCAATGGTGGCTGAAGGTCAATACCACTCCCGTGCGTATGCACCCTTTGGACGGAGCGGTTTTTCCGCATATCATCAAGGTTGAATATGAGGCAGAAGGACAGCTGTTCTCAAAAAGAAAATGGATATCAGCCGGTGCTCCCGTTCCCGCAGTAGGAAGCGAGGTTTTGGTGATATATTGCGAGGGCAAGCCGAAAAAAGCCAAGATAGTCTGACAAAAGGGCATTTAAACAAAAAACAGCAAACAAAAAGCGATGGGGATCAGAAATCCTCATCGCTTTTGCTTAACAAAAATTCTTCTATCTCGGCATAGCTTTCCATATGATTGACGGCTTCGCGCATGGAGGCCGCACCGCGCAGACCCTTGAAATACCAGCCCAGATGGGTACGCATGGCATGCACCGCGCCCTGCTCGGCTCTGGACATATTTTCGTCATGGCGGGCGGCATAATCAATTTCCATCTGCAGATGACGCAGGGCGGTTTGCAGAATTTCTTCCCTGGAGGGTCTGCCCATGACCTGCTCGCCTTTGAAAAATGCAGCGCAATCGGCTATCAGCCAGGGATTGCCGATGCAGCCTCTGCCAATCATAATACCTGCACAATTGCCCTGTTCAAGCATATCGGCGGCACTTGCGGATGAATTGATATCGCCATTGCCGATG
>JAFSIU010000023.1 GCA_017439615.1 Bacillota bacterium | reverse complement strand
TAATTTTGTTCCCTGCGGTATCATATCCGTAAAGCTCAAAATATTCTGTTGTTTGCGGATTAAAGCCTTTTACATTTATATATAAAGCAAGATTTTTATTATTTGCTACAGTTCTGAAACGGTCTGACAAAGTTATTACAGTTCCGCTGTTTGCTGAGTTGGAAGTACTCATTATAAAAGTATCAGCCGCTGCGGAAACTTCAACCAATACTTCATTTCCACCTGCACTTTCTATTTCATTCTGCACAAAAGCAGTAGTTGCAATCTGGGTGGTGTTAGTACCTGCCGCTGCTGTCGGTGCCTTCGGTGTGCCTGTGAAAGTCGGTGAAGCAAGCGGTGCTTTTGCATTAAACAAGCTACTGTGTGCTGAAGAACTGCTGTTATGTGTTGCAACAGCAGAAGAAGCTGTGCCGCTGGCATCTGCGCCGACATCACTTGCAGAAGGTGTCCAAGTAGAAGGTCTTGCATTAACATCCGAAGCTGTCAAAGAAATATTTGCAGACAAAGCCTTGCCGTTGACAGTTCTGCTTTCAGGCACAGCGCTGATCTGTGCTGCTGTTACTCCATGAGGATTTGCTTTGCTTGCAATATGAGCCGGAACCTGTGAAAGAGCATTATTAAAAGCAAGCTCCGTTCCCTGATAGCCTGCCTCCTGCGCTGCGGTATAAGCACTTTTGCCATTTGTACCTGCAACACCCTGAATGCCCTGCGGGCCCTGAGGTCCTGTTGCACCCTGAGGGCCTTCAATGCCCTGAATGCCCTGAGGACCCTGTTCACCGGTTTCGCCCTGCGGACCTCTGGCACCTGTATCACCCTTATCACCCTTATCGCCTTTGTCACCTTTGACACCTTGGGGAATAGTGAAATTGAATACCGCTGCATTGACAGTACCGCTGTTGGAGACAGCAGCAGCGCTGCCTGCCGCACCTGTTGTAACAGTTCCGATCTTGACAGTAGCAGCCGCGCCGTCATTGCCTTTGGGGCCCTGCTCACCCTGGATGCCTTGTTCACCCTGGGGGCCTGTCGCACCTGTGGCACCCTTTTCTCCCTGCACGCCCTGCGCGCCTTGATCGCCTTTGTCACCTTTATCGCCTTTTGCACCCTGAGGGATAACAAAATCAAAAACGGCTGCATTGGCTGTGCCGCTGTTCGCAACAGAAGCAGATGTGCCTGCTGCACCTGTGGTAACTTTACCGATTTTGACAGTGGCAGCTGTACCGTCATTGCCTTTGGGACCTTGTGCACCCTGAATGCCCTGTTCGCCTTGAGGACCGGTCGCACCTGTTGCACCGGGCTCACCCTGCGGCCCCTGCACACCTTGAATGCCCTGCGGACCCTGCGGCCCCTGCAGCTGACCAAGAGACACCCAATTACTTTCATTTTCGGACCAGATATAAATATTATTATCCGCGCTTACCTGATAGGCATATTCATTGCCTGTGGGGAAGGCTGCCTTCAAAGCACCGAGCGTAGCAAAAATATCCTGAATAACAAAGGATCTGCCATCCGCACCGTCATTACCTTTCAAGCCCTGCGGTCCCATAGGCCCCTGAGGACCTTGTGCACCTGTTGCGCCGGTTGCACCTGTGTCACCTTTTTCACCCTTCACGCCCTGCAAGCCTTGGGGACCCTGGATACCCTGAGGGCCTTGTGCACCTGCTGCACCATCGGCACCGGCCAGACCGGTGTCACCTTTGTCACCCTTATCACCTTTTGGGCCCTGTATGCCTTGAATGCCCTGCGGACCTTCGGGGCCTCGCTCACCTGCATCACCTTTTTCACCCTTGACACCTTGGATGCCCTGAGGTCCCTGAATACCCTGAGGTCCTTGCAGGCCTTCAGCACCGTCTGCACCGGCATCACCCTTGTCGCCTTTATCGCCTTTATCACCTTTGGGGCCCTGAATACCTTGAGGCCCCTGTGCACCGGCTGCACCCTGAGGGCCGGTTTCGCCCTGCTCACCCTGAATGCCCTGTTTGCCCTGAACACCTTGAATACCCTGGGGACCTTGCGCACCCATTGCACCCTGCAAGCCCTGAACACCCTGAGGCCCCTGAGGACCGCGAACAGAAACGGCAGGCGGAGCAATTGCTGTATCCTGAATGGAAAAGCTCATAACACCGTGCTCATCAATTGAAGGTACAACAGAAGGACCAATGGGACCGCGTTCGCCCTGAATACCTTGCTCACCCTGAATACCCTGAGAGCCTGTATCACCCTTATCCCCCTTGATGCCCTGCACAACTGTTACACCGCTTTCATCCCTGACCTCACTGTTGGCAAACTGCAGACGGCTGCGCTGGGACAGGATATTTCCGTGTTTGTCCAGAATGACATGTCCACTCGAGCCTGTTGCCTGCCAGCCTGCACCGTCAGGAGAGGTTTCGAGCTGATTATCTGCATTAATGCGTATGAATCTTATATCCTCGGATTGCACTTTTTTGGCAAGCTCTTGCTGGACATTGCTTTTTGCACCAAAGAGATCCTCCGCGCCAATTTCAGCAGCTGCTCCCTGTGCGATCAGCTCATCAATAAGTCCATTGATGCTTTCCTTAACCTCTTTATCTGTTCTGCCGTCAAAAAGCGCCTTCAGCTGATCGGCAGTGATACCGTCTTCGGAAGGACGATCCGATAAATCCTTGATATTTGCTTGATATGTACTGATTTTTCTTTCTTCTAAAGTCATTTTTTCTCCTTTCTCGGGTTATTTCACCAATGAGCCCGTAACAAATTTTCTTTCAATGGCATAAAAGCCAAAACCCTGATTCAGCTCATCATTCTGAATCCTGAACTGAATCGTTTTATATTTACGCTTGCGGTGATTGAAGGGAATCACATTCTGCGGTAAAGTATTAAAAGTGAAATGCTCAAAATCGATATCATTGAAATCAAAAATCCCTGCTTTTGTCTCTTTGATCTTGCTGCCGAAATCACTGTCTGTGATAACATATATCTTCACACCCGAACGGGTGTAGGCCTTGAGATAAAGTCCGCCGCCTGCTCTGAGCATAGTTTTATATGTCATGAAGCTGCCGTCATCATCACGGGGAGTTGTCCAATAGGCATTGATGGCAGCTTTTTTTGCTTTATCCCCGCCGATTTTATAATCATCAGCAAAAGCCTGCATCTGCCAATTGCCAACCTCAGTCTTCATATCGCTGTTCAGCATGCATATCTCGCCGTCTGCAGTCCCAAAGAAAAGCTCTCCGCAATGCTCCAAAAGACAGGCGGCAGGAAAATTATCCCAGAAGAACCATTCATATTCATATGTCCCCGTTACATTATTAAAAGCTGTTTTCTGTCGGGAATCGGCAAGATAGCAATGCCCGTTCACACAAAGCATATAGTATCCGTTCCATACAACAGCCTTGGCATTTTCAAGCCCTGCTTCCTTCACCAGCATGGCATTGACCAAAGAGCTGCGCGGCTGAACAGTTTTCTGCAGATTGACAGACTGTGTTGCCACGGCATAAACACCGTTGCGGCCAAGGAACAGCGCATCATCCATAAGATTGGCAAAGCTGCCTTCCGCCAAAGCACCGATACCTGCAGTACCCTGAGCAACAGGGAATTCGATATCATCCGTTCCCATTTGCGCTGTACGCAGATAAACTGCAGCATCGACCGTGCTTTCCTCCTTCACGATTGCCATAGCATCACCCAGCTTCAGATATCCCATGATAGCAGTTTTGTCGCTGCCGATTGCTGTATATGCAGTTGTCGGGAAATATGCAGGGTCATAAAGCTCACAGGCATAATCGATATTAGGATGCTCGGAATTGCCTGCAAAAAAGAAACGGTTGAAATAATATGCCGCCATGGTGCAGCGGCTGATATCTTCAATATTCTTATTGGCATAACGGCTGCCGGAAGCAGCCTCCACGCTGACACTGAAAACTATCTCCACATTGGGAATCCCAAGAACAGCCGGCACTGCGGGAGCTGTTTCAAAACTGACCGTACCCGCTGCCGCATCAAAAGTGAAAGCACTGCAGAGCTCTCCATTCACCTTAATCTCCTCAACAGAAGTAATATTCTTGCTGTCAAGCTGATAAAGAGCAGTTGTCCCATCAGCAACAAAAGTATTCTTTCTCTTAGGTGTCAGCATATTGGCATATTGATATCTTTCACCCACACCTGCAGGAGTGGCGGCAATCATGGTTGTCGGCACAAAAGCCTCTTCATAAACAGGCTTCAGTCTTTCGCCGTCAAAAACGAGATATTCCTCACCCGTCAGAAGATAAAGCCTGTTCTCAAAAAGGAAAGCACAGCTTTTGGCATTTTTGATCTGATAAGGCACTCCGTTTTCATCACAAACAGGCTGCGGTGCCTGCTGCTTGTCCCAAAGATAAAGCTTGCTGCCGCCATGGGCAACAAATTTGCCATCACCAAAATAAAAAAGCCCATTCACAGGCTTTTCGATAATAAATTGTCTGATATTCTCCACATCGGTTTCATCCTTCAGCACACGCCAACCAAGTCTTTTCTCAGGGAAACCGCCGCTGTCAGCAATCAAATTCAGCGCATCGGGACTGCGGCTGTCGCTGACAGCCGAGGCATCGACCGAAAAATCCACACCGCGAAAATGCTCATAGCGCTTGCTGCGAATTGCCCCTTCTGAAACAGAAGGAAACTGCCAATAATCACTCATCTGCATCACCGCCATAAACATCTTCAATCGCCTGCTCAGTCATCACAGCTGCACTGCGCAGACCGGAAATATAAGCATTGCGCATCAGCTGCGCCTGATATTTCTCACCGTCCTCATTATGAAAAAAGAAAGCCAGACCATATGGCAAAGCCGCCTTTGTTATCGCATCTGTATAATCAATATCATCCTCCAATGAGGTGATTTGCGGCGCAGCTTTCAATTCTTCCCTGCCCTCAGCCCTGCGAACAGAATTCTCATAAGGCAGGCTCTCTGCCAGCAGCAGATTCAGCCAATTGGGAACAAAGGCTGTATTGCTATATGCCGCAGCTTTCTCACCCAAAAAAGAACGGGCAAGCGTAAAAATTTCATTTGCTTTCATAAAATTCCTCCTAAAATCATATTTTGATATATAAAATACAAAAAGCCCCATCCTCCTCGGTGCAAGAAGATAAGGCTTTCTGTATGAATTTTCATGCTATCATATTACCACATTTTTAAATAAATTTCTATCAACTCTTTATTGTAGATAGCCAAAAACTGATATATTGTAAGCTTAATAATCTGCAGCGAAAATGACATAATATAGAAAGCAGCCGATTCTTTTGCAAAAATTTAACAATAGAAGTCTTGACATTATAACATCTTAAGTGCTAAGATACAGATTAATAAAAGGGAGTAGCCGCATCGGTTCCGATGTGTATGCAGGCGTCAGTACGGTGTTTGATAACACCCGCTTGCTGCGGCAAAAGATCAACCTTCTTTTTGCAGGCAAGACTTTTATTGCAAATTCAGCTGCAATAAAAGTCTTTTTATTTTGCAGCAAAAGGAAGGTGTTTTTATATGCAATTTCATCAGATGTCCACAGAAGAAGCATTGAAAACTCTCAATGCTTCACCGCAGGGATTGAGCACATCCGAAGCCAAAAAGCGCTTGGCAGCAGACGGTGCCAACAGCCTGACAGAAGAAAAACGCAAAGGTGTGCTGCGCGTTTTTCTTGAACAATTCGCCGATTTTATGATCATCATTCTCATCGGCGCTGCTTTTTTATCGATGCTCACCAATAATGCCGAAAGCGCAATTGTTATCCTGTGCGTCATCACACTCAATGCAGTTTTGGGCACAGTACAGCATTTCAAAGCACAAAAATCTCTTGACTCTCTGCAGGCAATGTCCTCCCCCACTGCAAAAGTTCTGCGCGATGGTCAAACACAGATAATCACCGCCGCTGATATCGTCAAAGGAGATATCGTACTGATTGAAGCAGGTGATATCGTCCCTGCCGATGGCAGAATTCTTGAGGCTGCAACCCTGCTCGTAAATGAAAGCGCTCTCACCGGCGAGGCAATTGCCATAGAAAAACATATTGCCGCGATCGATGCTGCTGATGCTGCTCTCGGCGATCGCTTTAATATGCTTTATTCCGGCTCCACCGTGCAAAACGGCAGAGGTATTATGCTGGTCACAGCCACCGGTATGCACACAGAAATAGGCAAAATCGCTGATATGATGAACAAGGCTCAGCGCAAAAAAACACCGCTGCAGGTCAGCCTTGACAAATTCGGCCGCTGGCTTTCCATCGTGTGCTTGTGCTCTGCGCTCTCATTCTTGCACTCTCTGTTTTCGTTCAGGGCAAACCCATTCTTGATGCGGTCATGTTTGCTGTTGCTCTGGCAGTTGCCGCCATTCCCGAAGCGCTGAGCTCCATTATCACCATCTCCCTTGCTATCGGCACACAGAAAATGGCAAAACAAAATGCCATAATCAAGGATTTGAAGGCAGTTGAAGGTCTTGGCTGTGTATCTGTCATCTGCTCCGACAAAACAGGCACTCTCACCATGAACAAAATGACAGTGCGTGAGCTTTTTGCAGCGCAAAGTGAAGCTATGCCCCTGCTGCAAAAAGCAATGGCGCTTTGTAATGATGCTGTATGCAATGAAAAGGGCAGCATCGGTGATCCCACCGAAACTGCCTTGGCTGAGTATCTCGGTGCCGAAAAATATAATCAGCTCCGTGCGCAATTCCCGCGCGAAAACGAATTGCCCTTCGACAGCACCCGTAAGCTGATGAGCACCCTGCATATATGCCAAGGCGAAAAACTGCTTTTCACCAAAGGTGCCATCGATGCCCTTCTCCCCCGCATCAAATATATTGTCAACGGTGAAAGCCTGCGCGATTTCACAGAAGCCGACAAAGAGCAAATCCTGAACGAAAATCTGCGTTTTTCCGAGCAAGGTATGCGCGTATTGGCCTTTGCCTGCAAGCAGGCTGATAATTTCCAGTTAAGCTTTGATGATGAAAACGACTATATCTTCATCGGCCTTGCTGCAATGACCGACCCTCCCCGCAAAGAAAGCTATACCGCAGTTGCCAACTGCCGCAGAGCGGGTATCAAGCCCGTTATGATAACAGGCGATCACAAGCTGACAGCAACAGCCATCGCCAAAGAGATCGGCATTTTCCAGGAGGGAGATCTTTGCCTCTCAGGTGCCGAGCTTGAAGCTATGAGCGATGAAGAGCTGCGTGCAAAGCTGCCCAGAATATCCGTTTTTGCCAGAGTTTCTCCGGAACATAAGATTCGTATTGTCGAAAACTGGCAGCAGCTTGAGGCAGTTACAGCAATGACAGGTGATGGTGTTAATGATGCACCCGCACTCAAAAAAGCCGATATCGGTATCGCTATGGGTATCACAGGCACCGCAGTTTCCAAGGATGCCGCCTCCGTCATTCTTGCCGATGACAATTTTGCCACCATCATCAAAGCAGTTGAAAGCGGCCGCAGCATCTATAATAATATCAAAAACGCCGTCAAATTCCTTCTTGCAGGCAATTCTGCAGCTATCCTGACCGTGCTTGTTACTGCGCTTATGAATCTGCCTCTGCCTTTTTATGCAGTGCATCTGCTTTTCATCAATCTGCTCACAGATTCACTTCCTGCCATTGCCCTTTCCTCCGAGCCAATGCATGAAAATGTGCTCAACCGCAAGCCACGCCCGCTTTCCGAAAATATACTCAATAAAGAAGCTCTCATCTATATCGGAATTCACAGTGTGATGCTCTTTGCCGTAACCCTATTCGCTTATTTTCAGGGTCTTGCCATCAGCGATGGCGCTGCCGCAACTTTTGCCTTTGCCACACTTTGCCTCGGCAGACTCTTCGAGGGCTTTGATTGCCGCGGCAATGAATCACTTTTCAGACTTGGTCTTCTCACTAACAAAAACAGCATTTATGCCTTTTTGACAGGTGCTGTTCTGCTGGCAGCAGCACTCTTCCTGCCTTTTATGCAAGGAATAATGGAGGTTGTTGCCCTCGATACAAGTCAGCTGCTGATGATTGCAGGACTCGCAGCCGCACCCTTCCTGCTCACACAGCTTCTGCGTGTCTTCCGTGAATCTGTCCTGCACAAAGCTGATTAATAATTTCATACAACAGTTTCACAAAGAAAAATAACGGCAAGGTTTTCACCTTGCCGTTATTCTTATTCTATTTTCTGAGTTTAACCTAATTTGTTCTCAAGAAGCTCACTGATCAAAGCAGGATCAGCAGTTCCTCTGAGCTCTTTCATGCAAGCACCGAACAAAGCCTGCTTTGCTTTGGTCTTGCCGTTTTTATAATCCTCGATAGCCTGAGCATTGGCAGCCAGAACCTTGTCGATAACAGCTTCGATCGTGGAAGTGTCTGCCTTCTGATCAAGTCCGTTTTCCTTGCAATAGGCAACAGGATCGACATCACTTTCAACAACTGCTACCAATATCTTCTTACCGACACCTCTGTTGATTTTGCCTTCATCAACCATTTTGATGATAGCAGCAAGCTTTTCGGGAGCGATAGCAAGATCTGCAAAGGTCTTGCCGTCCTTGCGCAGAATACCTGCACAATCAGTCAATATCCATGCTGCCGCGTCCTTGAGATTGCAGCCGAGTGCGACTGTCTCATCGAGGAAGCGGGAGATATTGTGATTGGACATCAGCATTTCGATTTCCTTTTCGGAAATGCCTGCCAGGCGATATTGCTCTGCTTTTTCATCAACAGTATCGGGTTTGGCAGCCTTGATCTGTTCGAGCCATTCATCATTAATTATGATGGGCATAAGATTGGCATCGGGGAAATAGCGATAATCTGCCTCGGTTTCCTTATTGCGCATTGCAAAGGTCTTGCCGCTGACCTCATCAAAGCGTCTGGTCTCCTGCACCAATTCCTCAGTCTCGAATTCCAAAGCATTGACATGACGCTGATATTCATAGCGGATTGCACGATCAATTGCTTCGAAGGAGCTCATATTCTTGATCTCGCTGCGGACACCGAATTCCGCAGAGCCCTCGGGACGAACGGAAATATTGACATCGCAGCGCATAGCACCCTCAATACATTCGGAAATACCGCCGGAGATGAACATGGATCTCAGCTTGGTCAGATATGCCACAACCTCTTCAGCACTGCGAAAATCAGGCTGTGTAACGATTTCAATCAGCGGAACGCTGGTGCGGTTGAAATCGACATAGGAGTATTTACCGCCGTGAACGAGCTTGCCTGCATCCTCTTCCATGTGTATCTGCTTGATGCGGATATCGCGTGTTCCTTCGGAGGTCTTTAAGCTTACACAGCCATCGGTGCAAATGGGATGATTGAGCTGTGTGATCTGATAAGCACAGGGCAAATCGGGATAATAATAATTCTTTTTGTCAAAGGTGGTATAGCGATTGATATTGCAATTCAGCATCAGACCTGCCATCACAGCGAGCTCAACAACACGCTTGTTCATAACAGGCAGCATGCCGGGCATACCGGAGCAAGCGGGGCAAACACAATCATTGGGCTCAGAGCCTGTACCATGTCCGCCGCAGGAACAGAAAATTTTTGATTTTGTATTCAATTCGACATGTGTTTCAAGGCCGATGACGAGTTCATATTTCATATTATTCACCCTCCTTTTCAAACGCATGGGCAAGTGAAAGCAAGATACTTTCATCAAGCTGCTTGCCAAAAAGCTGTACCTTACCGCAAGCAAGAGCAGGAATACCGACAAGATTTGCAGCAGCGGTGAATTCTCCCTCCGCAAAGACCTTGTCGAAGGCATCCTTCATCTCATAAGCCGCAAACTCGGCAGCGGAGCAAACAGGAGCGATAATTGCAGAATATTCCGCAAAAAGATTTTGCAGACCATCTGCTACCACACGGCGTACACGCAGGGATTTGTCATAGCAATCGGCATAACGGTTTTTGGAAAGAACGTCCGAGCCATAAAGTATGACTGCTTTGGTCAGGAAATTGAAGCCCTCTGTTCTGGAATTGACATAAAGCTCATCAATATTCTTATATTCCTTGGCACGATGGCCGAATTTGACACCGTCATAGCGGGAAATATTGTTGCAGGTCTCTGCAGTCATCAGAATCTCCCAGGCAGTGTTTGCAATGTCAAAAAGACTGCAGGAGATTTCTTCGACCACAACACCCTTTTCCTTCAGGGCATCAACTGCTGCGGCGATTTCGCTTTTGGTTTTGGCATCGGCCTTTTCTACCAATTCTTTAATAACTGCCACGCACAAGCCGCTAATTTCGCAATCATTCTTATATTCATATTGCTTATCACGGAGGCTGGTACCGTCCTTTTCATCATAGCCTGCGATTACAGACATGATTTCCTTGATACCATCGGTATTCTTGGCATAAGCACCGACAGCCTCACCGGAAGCAGCGGTAGAAATCACACCATAGCGGGAAACTGTGCCATAGGTAGGTTTCAAAAAGCAAATATCGGAAAGAGCTGCCGCGCGTCTGGTAGCGCCGTTCACATCAACACCGAGAGCTGCTTTGACATCGCCATTGGCAACAAGCTCTGCTGCTGCACCGCGAAGCTTTTCCTGTTTTTCGGCATAATAAGAGAATTCGCCGACCAAATCAAGCCCGAATTCGCCGACATGAGTTTTGCCCGAAAGCGTATAGCCTGCATTTTCAAGACGGGTTACTGCTTCGGCATTAAAAAGAGGCTTGAAGCCCTCGAGAATGCGGGAGCCTGCAGTTGCGGGGAAATCCTTGACAAGCAAGGTGTCATCAATTGCGATATTACCGTTTTCATTTATTTTTGCTGCATAATATTTCATTTCAAACACCTCACTTTACCAATCTTGGAACCTGCCAGCTGTCTTCGCTGCGTTCGGGAGCACCTTCGAGCAGGCTTTCTCTGGAGAAAGGCTGTTTACGCTCATCTTCGCGAAGCACATTGGTCATCGGCATAACATAAATCATCTGTTCAACATTTTCTGTATCGATTTCTTTGAGAGCAGCTTCCTTTTCAGCCATTGAGATGAAAATCTTCTGCATTGCAGCTTCTTCTTCATCGCTGAGAGCGATCTGATTCAGTTCCTGAGCACTGCCGAAGGTTGAACGCTTGCCTGCTGCAGATTTGGTGGCAGTTCCTGTTGCTCTGCCTGCGATAGCAGAACCGCTGCCGAGCAGATGAACATCCTCGAGCTGCTGATTGGTAACTTCACTCGGAGCACCGAGCAAAAGATCCTGAGCATTGCCATTGAGCGGGAAAGCAATGACATCGATGATTTTTTCCTCATCGGTCAGAAGCATAACGATTCTGTCAATGCCGGGTGCCATACCTGCATGAGGAGGAGCACCATATTGGAATGCATTGTAGAGTGCGCTGAAGCGGTTTTTAAGATCCTCTTCGGTATAGCCTGCGATGGCAAAGGCTTTTCTCATGATCTCGACATCATGGTTACGGACTGCACCGGAGGCAAGCTCGATACCATTGCAGACGAGGTCATATTGATATGCATAGACCTCAGTGGGAGCCTTGTTGAGCAAAGCATCCATACCACCCTGCGGCATAGAGAATGGGTTGTGAGTGAAAATGGTCTCACCTGTTTCCTCATCGATCTCATACATCGGGAAATCAACAACGAAGCAGAATTCAAAAGCATCATCACGAATGAGGTCAAGCTGTTCCTTTTTGGCAAGCCAGGTACGGATATGACCTGCTTTTTTCTCTGTATCATATTTCTTTTCGTCGCAGATGAAGAAGAGAGTTTCGCCCTCTTTCACACCTGTGAGTTCAACAATCTCAACCTTTTGCTCATCGCTTAAGAATTTGGCGATAGGACCTGCAAAAACGCCGTCTTTGAGGGTAATATAGCCAAGTCCGCCGAGACCGACCTCAGCAGAAGTTGCAAATTTCAAGGAATCCTCAAAGAATTTTTTGGATTTGCCCTGACAGTTAGCAACAATACCGCGAACAGGCTTGCCCTTGAAGGCAGGGAACTCGACCTGTGCAAAGAAATCTGTCAGATCGCAGATCAACAGCGGGTTGCGAAGATCGGGCTTGTCAGAGCCATAAACCATCATCGCATCTTCAAATCTGATGCGGCGGAAAGGCTTGGGAGTAACCTTTTTATCAGTGAAGCTCTTGAAGGTGTCATAAATAACATCCTCGCAAACCTCCAGCACTTCATCCTGTGTGGCGAATGCCATTTCGAAGTCCAGCTGATAGAATTCACCGGGAGAACGGTCAGCACGGGCGTCTTCATCGCGGAAGCAGGGAGCGATCTGGAAATATCTGTCAAAGCCGGAAACCATCAGCAGCTGTTTGAATTGCTGAGGAGCCTGAGGCAAAGCATAGAATTTTCCGGGATGCTTACGGCTGGGAACCAGAAAATCGCGTGCGCCCTCGGGAGAAGATGCGGTAAGAATAGGAGTCTGAATATCCAAAAAGCCCTTTTCTTCCATCTTATTGCGGATATGGCGGATGATTTGTGAACGCTTAACGATATTGTCATGGTTCTTGGGGTTTCTCAGATCCAAAAAACGATATTTCAGACGCAGCTCATCTCTGCTTGCTCTTGATGCACGGACTTCAAAAGGCAGCATATTTTTGCTCTTGCCCAAAATCTGCAAGCTGTCTGCTGCAAGCTCAACATAGCCTGTATCGATTTTTTCATTGACAGTGTTCTCATCGCGCTTTTCAACGATGCCCGTTACAGAAATAACAGTTTCACGGTTGACATCCTTGAGCAGCTCCTCATTATGAATGACCACCTGTGTTACACCTGTGTAGTCACGCAGATCAACGAAAATGACGCCGCCGTGATCGCGCACAACATCGACCCAGCCTGCAAGAGAAACAGTCTGACCGATATGCTCATCACGGATATCGTTGCAGAATAATGTCCTATACATTTCAATACCTCCTCTTTTTTTCAAGAAAATAAAAAGTCCCGGGAATATCTGATATTCCCGGGACGAGTAAGCATATTACCCGCGGTGCCACCCGCATTGCCGCATACGCAGCCTCTTTTGATATAAAGTTTTATCATATACAGGAGTGTTCCCAAGCTTACTACTCATCTCAAACGCGCTTTCAGTCCATGACGCATTCTCCCTGACAGACTTTCCACAAAAGCTGAGTCTCCATTGCTCAATTATATGCACTGACTTTTCTTTTGTCAATAATATTTTTCTCGCTTTTTTAAAAAATATTCCCAAGAAAATATCAAGTGCATAATTCCTGTATAAATAGCTTATCTCACAGAAATATCAACAACCATAACATCACCTGTAACATCGGTGATAGGCATTTTCAGATGAGTTGCACCATCCTCCGGTCTGACTGTGAAATAAACCCATTCACCGGTAGTGGTACAATTGAATGTAGCATTCTTTGTGCCATAGGAAATTTTGAAGCTGCCTGTGCTTGCCTCACTCTTGACATACATTCCCACACTGACCGAGCTCTGACTCAAAACCGTTTCGTCAAACACCCAGACAGCAGCATTATGCTGCGGAACATAATTGAATATTCCCGCAAGCACGCTATGGAAAACGCGGTTTTGTATATTGGGTCTTGCCAGAACATAATAGCCATTCGGAGATTCCCAGGTCTCTGCACTGTCAAGATATTTCAGCTTTTGCTTGGAGCTGGAAGAGAAAACCATTACACTTCCCTGCGGAATGGGCTGAGAGATGTCCTCCATCCAATATTGCGGAGTGGTATATTCCTTTTGCAAGGTGCCATAAGGTCCAAGCTGCTCATTCATATCAGCAACCATAATCATATAGGGTGCTGTACGCATTGAAACGTCAAGAGCACTCAGATGATTGTCAAAATATTTATTATTGGCACCGATGAGCAGGACATTTTCTTCGTCTTCAAGCTCTTGCACCATCCATTTGACATCTTCTGCCAATGCAGTTTCAAGATTGTGTCTGTTAGTGTCATAGCCTGTTATATTTGTCAATATGATTATCATTGCCAGAAAAACGCCGAAGATCTTTCTGACGCTTCCTGTCCAGCCTTGTTTATAAACAAGCCAGCCTCCGCTCAGTATCAGGAAAATATAAATATGTGTAAAGAGCTTGCGTATATCATATTGATCAAAATCATGAGTGATATGCGAAAGCAAAACAGCATCCACAGGCATGGTACGGTCACTGATAACAGAATCAAAGCCGCTGCCGATGAGGAAGGTCATTGCCAAAGAAAGCGCAATGAACATTCCCGTATTCAGTTTGCTCTGCTCTCTTGTCAGCGGATAAGCCGACATCGCCCAGAAAACAGGAATAAAGGGGAACAGATAGCGTGTATGCACGCGACCGGAAAGATCAACAGAAGAGCCCTCAGAGCCATAGAAGATATAGCTAATGGAGATGATATAGACAGTCAGTGCAATTACCATGAAAAGCACCTGTTTGCGTTTAGAGGCAGGATAATCACGCCAATGGAAGAAGGGTACCAAAAGCGGCAGAACACCAAAGCCGATTATGGTATAAAAGCTGTATAAAGCCGTTCCGACAATTGTCTGACCGATCTGCTGGAAAGAAATCGCATTTGTCTGACTGGCATAAAGGTTTTCCAAAGCATAATTATTGTTCAAGCCATAAATCATAAACAGCCTGAAGCCGAGGAACATCAGCGCATAGCCGCCGATGAAAACAGCTGCACGGATCAGCATTTCTTTGCTGCCGTTTTCCTTCCATTCCCTGATACCGTAAAGTACAAGCACCGCACCATAGGCAACAGTCAGACCGATGCCGCCCGATTTGCCCATATAAAGCAGCAAGGAAACAAAAGCAGGTAAAAGCTGATACCAAGGATTCTTATGATCAAAGCCCTTGAAGCAAAGCCAAACGACCAGCAGGAACAAAGGATATGTCAAGCCCTCAGTCATAACACGGCCTGCAAGCACGATATCAGGCATCAAAAGCGCAGCCAAAGCAAGCACTATACGCAGCCATCTTTTCTTGGTGAAAAAGCAGGCAATGCCATAAGCAGGGAAAACCGCCAGATTGACACAAATATGATTGATAAGCTGTATGCAGCGGAACAAATCGGCATCTGTCGGCAGTCCATATAAGGGTGCAAGCAGCAAAGGATAAAGAATATTATCATATGAGGCGGGACGATTGCGCATCGCAATGGTAAAATCCTCATAAATTGAACGCGCAAAATTGGAATAAACCATTTCATCCGGCAGGATAAAAGGATTTGCGCTGTATTTCAGAGTCAGCCAATAGCGCAGAACCGTAAAGCCGATATAAGCTATCAGCAAAAACAAAATGGTCATAACGCCCTGACCCTGATTGCGCCAAAAGCGTTTCAGGGGCGGAGTGGGATTTGTATAAATATTAGCCGCAACAGGTATCTGCATATTTTTTGCCTCCCTTATCTTATCTTTATAATATTACCAAAAATATGCTTAATAGTCAAATAAAGCATATTATGTATCAGCAGATATTTTGCATTTCTTTTCCGCATTACAAAACTAAACTCTTGCCAGTCTGACAATTTTAAGATATAATAAAAAATTGCAAGGTGAAGAAAACTCTTGCACTAAGGAGAAGCAATGAATAATATCAAAGCCAAAACCTTAATATTGATTCCGGCCTATATGCCCGATCAGCGACTAATCAGTCTGATCGATGAATTATATGCCTCAGGGTTCACTCATCAGCTCATTATCAATGACGGAAGTAATGCTGATTGTGAGCCTGTCTTTGCGCAGGTAAGGGAACGCGAGTTCTGCCGCCTGCTCGTGCATGAGGTGAATATGGGCAAAGGTCAGGCACTGAAAACAGGCTTCAAAGAATTCTGTGACAATATGCCCGAATGTGATTTTGTGGTCACTGCTGATGCTGACGGTCAGCATTGCTGCAAGGACATAACCAATGTTGCTGTCGCAGTCAACGAACATCCTGCCGATCTGGTGCTTGGCGTCAGAAACTTTGCTCAGAAGCATGTTCCTTTACATAACAAGCTCGGCAATAACATAACCAAGGGTGTCATCTCGCTTTATATGGGCAATCCCATCTCCGATACGCAAACAGGCCTTCGAGCCATGAGCAAGAAGCTTGCCGGGATTTTCCTCAAACTGAACGGACAACGCTATGAATATGAG
>JAFSIU010000175.1 GCA_017439615.1 Bacillota bacterium | reverse complement strand
TTTTTGAAACGGTGCCGAATTTTTCTGTAGGCAGAGATATGACTGTCTTGGAAAAAATAGCCGATTGTTTCCGGGTAAAATCGGGGGTAAGGCTTCTGGATTATTCTGCTGATTTTGATCATAATCGCAGCGTTATCACAGCGATTGGGGAGTGTGATGCTTTATGCGATGCACTGTTTAATGCAATCAAGACAGCTTCTGAGCTGATAGATCTGCGCGAACACAATGGTGAGCACCCAAGGATTGGTGCTGCTGATGTTGTCCCGATCATTCCTTTCGGCACGGCAACTATGGAAGAAGCCATTGAGGCTGCCCGCAAGCTCGGCAAAAGAGTTGGCGAGGAGCTGAATATTCCTGTCTATATGTATGAAAGAGCAGCGATTATTGCAGGAAGAGATAATCTTTCTGTTATTCGTCAGGGCGAGTTTGAAAATCTGGCAGCAAAAATGCAGCAACCGGAGTGGCAGCCTGATTTCGGTCCCAAGGAACCGCATATTTCAGCCGGTGCGAGTGTTATCGGAGCGCGTGTTCCATTGATTGCCTATAATATTCAGCTCAAGAGCAATGATTTGGCAATCGCGAAAGCAATAGCCAAAAAAATTCGTTTTTCATCAGGCGGACTGCCAAAGCTAAAGGCAATAGGTGTATATTTGGCAGAAACCGACAGGGCTCAGGTTTCAATGAATCTCACAGATTATACCGTAACGTCAATGTTTGATGCTTATACTGCTGTCGAAGCAGAAGCAAAAAAGCTCGGTGTGGAAATAGAATCCTCTGAATTAATCGGACTTGCTCCTGAGCAGGCATTTTTAGATACAGCAGTAAAGTTTCTGAAATTAGAAAACTATACCAATGATAAGGTTTTGGATAAAAGATTTTTTGAGGAGGAAGAAAACTAAATGAATATTTGGCATGATATTTCCGCAGAAAGAATCAAGGATAATAACTTTGTTGCGGTTATTGAAATTTCCAAAGGAAGCAAAATGAAATATGAATTGGACAAGGAGACAGGGCTTATAATTCTTGACAGAGTTTTATATACCTCAACTCACTATCCTGCAAGCTATGGCTTTATCCCGCGTACTTATGCAGAAGATGGTGATCCGCTTGATGTTTTGGTTTTATGCTCAGAACCTATCAACAGCATGGCAATGGTAAAATGCTATCCCATAGGAGTTATTTCAATGATAGATAACGGGGCTCCTGATGATAAGATAATAGCTATCCCGTTTAATGATCCGACATATAATTCATATCATGATATCGGTGAATTACCTGAACACCTTTTTAATGAAATGAGCCACTTTTTTAAGGTTTACAAACAGCTTGAAGGTAAAGAAACAGCTGTTGATGAAATTAAGGGCAGCTTTGCCGCAAAAAGAATTATTTCTGAATGCATTGAGAGATATAATAATGATATTTTGCCGAAGCTAAAATAAAAGAAAAATCAAGATAAAAGGGAACCTCTTTAAAGAGGTTCCCTTTTATATATTACTGCTTGATGCAGATAAAAAGTAATGTTGTTTATTGCTTTTCATTAAAGGGCTGCAGCTCAATTATTCTGTTAGCATATTTTTCTGCCTCGATGCGGTTATGTGTAATGAATATAATAAGCTTTTCTTTATATTGCTGCAGAATATATTGCCAAAGCTGTGATGCCAATTCCGCATCCAAGCCGTTCATCGGCTCATCAAGAAGTAATATATCGCCATCATAATTCAGTGCTCTGGCAATGGAAACACGCTGCTTCATTCCCCCTGATAATTCATCGGGCATAGCATTGGCTTCGCCCGGCATATCTATGATTTTCAACAGCTCGGCAAGTTTTTCATCACTGCAGTTTTTGACAAGCCTTATATTGTCGGCAACATTTTGCCAGGGCAGAAGGCGGGGAGACTGGAAGACATAAGAAACTGTTTTATGCTCTGTTCCTTTAAGGCTGCCTTTTTGTGGTTTCAGGAGACCTGCAATCAAGTTTAAGAGCGTTGTTTTTCCGCAGCCTGAGGGACCGAAAAGACAAATCACCCCTTTATCCGGCAGTGCAAGGCTGAAATTCTTAAAAACAGTTTTATTATCAAATGCAATTGAGATATTGTTGAATTCAATCATTTTCTTACCTCCGCTGCATTATATTTTTTCCCAGCCTTCTTCATTATCCGGACAAAAGCATTTTCCAGCAGAATACTCATAATGATAACCATGGCAGTCCAGGCAAAAAGCTCCGGTACCTCAAGATAAACTCGTGAATTATTAAGCTCAGAGCCGATAGCCAAACGGGGAGTGCAGAGCACTTCAGCTGCTACACCCGCTTTCCATGCCATACCCATGGAAGTTACAGCACCTGCCATAAAATAGGGCATCACAGAAGGAATAATAATATTTTTGGCAATTGTTTCTTTGGTTAAGCGGAAGGTCAAAGCCATTTCCAGAAATTCATTGTTGATATTTAGTATTCCCTTTTCAACATTTGCCCAGATGATAGGCAAGACCATCAGAAAGGATATCCAGACAGGAATTGTATTATTGGGCAGCCAGATAAGGGTAATAATGATAAAAGAGGCAACAGGAGTTGCTTTTATGATATGCAGAAGAGGGGAAAGCAGCTGCTGACAAAATCTGCTTTTAGCAGTTATCACTGCCAAAACAGAACCAATGAAGATTGCCAGCAAAAAACCTGCGCAAATTCTGAGCAAGGTGAAAAATACTGTCTTCCAGAACTCTGCATGAATGATCAGCTGCAAAAGTGTGCTGAATGTTTCAATGGGAGAAGGCAGAATCACAGTACTGTTAACAAGCCAAGCGGCTGCTTGCCAAACAAGCAGCCAAAAAATTGCTATGAATATATTTTTAAAAATATTATTTCTGATAATAGAGTTCTTCACCTATGAGTTTGCCTCCGACAGCTGCAGGATTATAGTTGAAAAGTGTTTCAAGGAAGCCTCCCATTGCCTCCTGCATTTCTTCACCATCCATATATACGATATGACAGGTGGGAATTGCTTTTTGTGCAACCGCAGCCTTGGGGATGATCTCGTATTTTTCACAGAGCTTTGCTGCATCGGCAACATTTTCATTTACATAATTGATGGAAGCTTCATATTCTTTCATAAAGTTTTTGACAGAATCGGGATACGCCTCTGCAAAATCATTCTGTACGATGACACAACCCATAGTCAAAGCGCTGTTTGTATTATTGAGCTTAGCAGCTGCGGCCCATTCTTTGTCAAGGTCAAGAGCAATGCGGCAATCTTTGTTCTGGATGAGAACGGATGTAACATTTGGCTCGGGCAAAAGACCGATATCAGCTTTTTTGGATGCAAGAAGTGTAGCAAGCTCGGCATGCTCTGAAACAAATTCAATGGTAACATCTTTGGCAGGATCAATTCCGTTTGCAGAAAGTATATAATTAAGTGCATATTCGGGAGTGGCACCTTGTCCGCTGACGAGGATTTTCTTGCCCTTCAGGTCGGCAATGCTGTTAACTGTATTGCCATTTTCAAGAACATAAAGCGTTCCTAAGGTATTGACAGCCAGGACCTGCAGCTTGCCTTCGGTTTTATTATAAAGAACGGAGGCATTGTTGGTAGGAACGGCGGCGATATCAAGCTCTTTACTGATGATCTTTGCATTGATATCGGTAGGGCTGGAGAAAATGGTGAATTCATATTTATTCTCAGTGTCTCCGTTTGCAGCCATCTCCATAAGATAGCTTGCGCCAATGCCGGTGGGGCCCTTTAACATACCAACTCTGACAACATCAGCTTCTTTGGCGCTGCAGCCGGCAAATGCAAACAAAGTAAGGGCTATAATTAAGCAAACTGAAATAATTTTTTTCATGATCAACACTCCTCATTTTTAAATTTCTTTTCTAATTCGTGAATATTATTGATGATGATCTCATCATCCCTTTTACTGATTATGCTTTCAGCTTCAAGCTTATTGACTGCGCGATAAAGACTTGCTCTGCCGATGCCCAGTGCTGATGACAGCTGTGACATATTGAGCATAAGTGTGGGAGATAAGGAATTTTGGCTTATTGCTGTATGATATAAATAAGCTGCAGTTTTCGCCAATGTGTTATTGCCTGAGCACTCAAACAGCCGCTGATTTAAATAACAGATTCTATCTGCCTGAAAGGAAATATATTTGCTGACTAAAGAAAAATCAGCTTTGAAAAGCTCCAGAAGCAATTCTTCAGAAATAAAAGCGACTTTGGTCTTTCCTTTTGCATATATTTCCGATACTGCAGCTTTTTCTGATGAGAAAAGCGCTGCAATGCCAAAGATATCTCCGCTTTCCAGAATTCGCAGTATCAGACCGTTTTGTCTGGCCTCTGCTTTGCCGCTTAAAATGAGGGCAAGACTTTTAGGATTTTCTGACACAATCGGCTGCTTGGATGAGAACTCAACTATGTTCGCTTTATTAATGATATTTAAAATAATTTCTTCATCAGCATCAGCAAAAAGGAAATTTTTTCTCAATATTTGTGATATTTCCAGTATACAATCACCTCATTCTGTATCATTTGATACATTAATTATAAAATATATGTTTAATTTTGACAAGTAGTATTTTAATATTTATAATAATATTTCAGGAGGAGTTTATATGAGCCTGATCACAGTAGCAAAACCTGCTTTATATGAATTTACAGAAAAAAAGTCTAAATTCATTGGGCTTTGTTTTCCTGTGCAGAATGAAGAAGAAGCGATAGCGTATATCAATGAGATACGCAAGGAACATATGTCCGCTACTCATGTTGTTTATGCCTTTTCAATAGGAGACAATATCCAACGCTCCACAGATGATGGTGAGCCTTCGGGAACAGCAGGCCGACCTGTGCTTGAGGTCATCAAGAATTCAGGTTTGAATAATATCATTGTGTTAGTAGTACGCTACTTTGGCGGTATCTTATTGGGAACAGGCGGTC
>JAFSIU010000174.1 GCA_017439615.1 Bacillota bacterium | reverse complement strand
GGTAAAATATTTAAAGTTATCGGGATGTGGCTCAGTTTGGTAGAGCGCTGCGTTCGGGACGCAGAGGCCGAAGGTTCAAATCCTTTCATCCCGACCAAAAAAATGGCAAGCTTCTCAAAGAAGCTTGCCATTTTTTTTTATTCCATTTTAAAATTTATTTGCAGATAGCTCTGAAATAAACCTTTTTGCCTTTGCGGAGCATGATCGCACCGTCTTGAATATCATCGGCAGTTACTGTATAAGCAAAATCGCTGACTCGCTCATTGTTGAGATAAATGCCGCCATCCTGAATAAGTCTTCTACCTTCGGAACGAGTAGAGATGAGGCCGCATTCTGCCAACAAGGTGATAATATCCATTCCATCACCGAGGGTGATTTCTTTGGAAGGAACATTTTCAAGGTTTGCTCCACCGCCGAAAAGGGCTGCAGCAGCCTCTTTAGCCTTCAAGGCTGCTTCTTCGCCATGAACCAGCTTGGTGGTTTCGAAGGCGAGAACGGTTTTGGCTTCATTGATCTGTTCACCGGGGAGAGCAGCCAATCTTTCAACTTCTTCGGTGGGGAGGAAGGTCAGAAGATAGAGGCAATTCTTAACATCTGCATCATCAATATTGCGCCAATACTGATAGAAATCATAAGGAGAGGTTTTGTTGGCATCAAGCCATACTGCGCCGCTTTCGGTCTTACCCATTTTCTTGCCCTGTGAATTGGTCAGCAGACGGCAGGTGAGAGCATGCGCTTCGGCACCTTCGACACGGCGGATGAGATCCGCGCCGGCTAAGATATTGGACCACTGATCATTTCCTCCAAGCTGCATAAGTGCGCCATGGCGACGATAGAGCTCTAAAAAGTCATATGCCTGCATAAGCATATAGTTGAATTCAAGGAATGTGAGACCGCTTTCCATTCTGGATTTATAGCATTCGGCAGTGAGCATACGGTTTACAGAGAAATGTCTGCCGTAATCGCGGATGAATTCGATATAGTTCAAGCCAAGCAGCCAATCAGCATTATTGACCATAATGCAGGCATTTTCACCCTCAAAGCTCAAAAAGCGGGAAAGCTGTTCCTTGAAGCATTCGCAGTTATGCTCGATTTGTTCTTTGGTCATAAATTTACGCATATCGGTACGGCCTGAGGGATCGCCGATCATGCCTGTTCCGCCGCCGACCAAAGCGATGGGTGTATGACCTGCACGCTGCATATGGTTCATAACCATGATCTGAATAAAGTGGCCAACATGCAGACTGTCTGCAGTGGGATCAAATCCGATATAAAAAGCAATCTTCTTTTCACCAAGAAGTGTTCTTACGGCTTCCATATCGGTTGACTGCTCAATATAGCCTCTTTCTTGTAAAACATCAAATGCATTTCTCATATTTAAAGTACTCCTTAACAATTATATTTTATATCATAACAGATTAAATTTTCATGTCAAGGCGAAAAGGAAAAAAATAGTTTGTCAATTCCATAGATTGTGGTATAATAACATAATAAATACAAAATATGGCGAGGTGTCAGAAAATGAAAATCGGCTTGGTTTATGCCATGAGTGAAGAAATCCGTTCTATTTTGGAAAAATATGAGCTGGGCGAACCTGTTGTTAAAATGGGAATGTCATTTTATGAGATTGCAGACAATATTGTCGCTGTTGCAGGCGGCATAGGGAAAGCTAATATCGCTGCAGCTACCGCTTTGATGTGCGAGCTTTATGATGTTGATATTGTTATTAACAGCGGCCTGGCAGGAGGTTTCGGCGATCATGCTGTCGGTTCTATTGTTTTGGTTGATCGTTGTGTTCAGCACGATTTTGATACTTCTGTAGTCGGTGATGAGCCCGGACTTGTTGCGACTGTCAATGTCAAGGATTTTTATACTGATTATGTTGACGAAAGTGCTGAAGTCTTAAAAGCCAATGATATTGATTTTGTCAAGGGTGCTGTTGCTACTGGAGATTGGTTCGCAACCTCAGGTGAGCGTGCAAATATTATTTCTGAAAGATTCTCTCCCGTTGTTGCCGATATGGAAGCAGGCGCAATAGCTCAAATTTGCCTCAGGGCAGGGGTTAAGTTCATATCAGTTAAAGGAATTTCTGACAGACTTGAATGCTCTGCCGAGCAAAAGGATTCTTTTTATAAAGCGCTTGATGATATTATTGTAGAATTAAATAAAGTTGCTGCAATACTTGTGGCACACTATGCTGATAAATAGCTTAGGAGGATGAAAATGTCGAAGCAAGTTTTGATTTTATGTGGTAGTGATTCGGATTTACCTGTTATAAAACCGGCTCTTGAATACTTGATGCAAGTCTGTGTTGAATATGAGATTCATATTGCATCTGCACACAGAACCGCAGATTATACAGCCTCTCTTGCCAAGGGAGCAAAGGATAATGGTTTTCAGGTCATAATCTGTGCAGCCGGAGGTGCAGCACATCTTGCAGGCTGCGTAGCAGCACAGACTACCTTGCCTGTTATCGGTATTCCTATCAAAAATGATACAATGAGCGGTCTTGATGCGCTTTATGCAACTGTTCAAATGCCTCCTGGCATTCCCGTTGCCACTGTAGCTATCAACGGTGCCAAGAATGCAGCAATTCTGGCAACTCAGATCATTGCATTGAATGATGATGAGGTTTATGCCAGACTTTATTGCACAAAAGATCTTATGAAGAGAGATAATCTGCATAAGGATGCCAGATTGCAGGAATTGGGCGTTGATGCCTATCTTGAAGAAAAGAAGAAGAATTAAAGGAGATTAGTCATGATCGAGAGATATTGCAGACCTGAAATGAAGGCTGTATGGAGCGAGGAAAACCGTTTACAGACTATGCTGTCTGTTGAGATATATGCCTGTGAGGCTATGGCAGATCTTGGTCAAATTCCTCGTGAGGCATATGAAGATATCAAGACAAAAGCTCGTTTTGATATCAAAAGAGTCAAGGAAATTGAGGCAACTGTCAATCATGATGTTATTGCCTTTCTTACCTGTGTTGGCGAAAATGTAGGAGAGGCTTCGAAATATATTCATCTCGGCATGACATCTTCTGATATTCTGGATACTGCAACTTCCAAACAATTGCAGCAATCTGCTGATCTCTTGCTCGAAAAGCTTTATAAGCTCCGCGACAATCTGGCAGCAAAAGCAAAAGAGCATAAGTATACTCTTATGATGGGCAGAACTCACGGCATTCATGCCGAACCTGTAACCTTTGGTTTGAAAATGGCTTTATGGATGACTGAGGTTGACAGAATGATACGCCGACTCAATAATGCCAGAGAAACCATTTCTGTAGGTGCTATTTCCGGCGCTGTTGGAACCTTTGCCAATATTGATCCTCGTGTTGAGGAGCATATTTGCCGTAGGATGGGCTTGCATCC
>JAFSIU010000173.1 GCA_017439615.1 Bacillota bacterium | reverse complement strand
TGATTCATCAGAATCAGGCATGGTTCATCAAGTTTTTCCATATTATGTCTGCTGTAAGTAAATCCGGTACCCCAAAGCTGGATAATGGAAAAAATCCTTAATATAAGGCGTAAGAGAACATAAGGTCTTGCGGGGCGTTTCCTTTTGGGAGCAGGGATTTGCAGGACTTTCTGCAGCGAAGATTGTTTAATTTCTATTTTCATATTTTTACCTCTCTTATATTTATATTTTAATTGAAAAGAGCAGATATGTCATTATTTATTTTAAAAACTCTATATATGGCTATTGCCTGAATGCGAATTTGCTGTATAATATATTAAGCTATTGCCTGTTTTTTGACAGGCGTGTTATTCTCTGGGAGGAAAAATGCGGATATTCAAGGCATTCAGAACTTTTACAAAATTTGAATGGGCTTTGTGGCTGATTTCTCTTGCTGCCATCATAGGTTCATTTCTTTGGGCCGGCAGCAATGAGCTGATGAAGGTTATCGCTTCTTGTATCGGTGTTACATCGCTTATCTTCATTGCCAAAGGGCATATTTTCGGTCAGATATTGATGATAGCTTTCTCTGTGCTTTATGGCATCATTTCTTTTCATTTCCGTTATTATGGAGAAATGATAACTTATATGGTGCTTTGTGTACCGATTGCAGTGATCGCCTTATATACATGGATAAAGCATACCGGCGAGGGCAGCAGCGAGGTTGAGGTCGCTGAGCTTTCTGCGCGTCAGCGTTTCACAGTGGCTGTTCTGACCATCGCGATAACGATTATTTTTTATTTTTTGCTGAAGTGGCTTGATACTGCAAATCTGATCGTCAGCACTGTTTCTATTGCAACAAGCTTTCTGGCGGCTTATCTTGAGGTATATCGCAGCGCATATTATGCTGTGGGGTATATTCTCAATGACATTGTACTCATAGTACTTTGGCTGCTGGCAACAATTGAGGATATCTCCTATCTGCCGATGATGATATGCTTCATTATGTTCCTTTTCAATGATATATATGGTTTCGTCAATTGGCAGCGGATGAAAAAGCGTCAGGCAATTGCAAAGACGGAATGATTCAGAAAATGTATTGGGAAAACAGAAAACAGTTTGAAGCCATAAGCAGCAAAAAGCATCTTTTTATTCATATCAGGATAAAAAGATGCTTTTTTAAGATAAGCTGCATAGCAAATAATGCAGTCAATCTCAACAATTGTTCGTATTAACTATTTCGTATATTTTTATACGGATTTTGAAAATATGTTTTGCCGGCAAACTTCGGTTTGGACATTGGCATTTCTGTTGACTGTATAGGATAAAACAGAAAAAAATAAAAGCAGATTTCTTTCGAAATCTGCTTTTAGCTGGTGCGGTAGATGGGACTTGAACCCATACGCTCTCGCACACGCCCCTCAAACGTGCCTGTCTGCCAGTTCCAGCACTACCGCAAGCGAATTTATTCTATCATAAGAAAAAACAAAATGCAAGCATTAATTTAGAATTTCTGACAGTTTTGTGTTCATATTTCTTATTTTGGGATCATATGTGAAAGAATCGCTGTTAAACCATAGTGTTTTCAGATAGCCAAGCCTGCATAATTCCTGTTCGAGCTTCAAAAACCCGGTTTGTTCTTCTTGAGTATTACCATTGAAGCTGTCTGTCAAGAGCTTTCTGTATACGGAATGGCTTGCATTGGTATTTTTTTGTTTGCTTGTCAGCTCCTCGCCTTCGGTGATCGGGAAGAAATGCTCAATATTTGCCTGAATGAACAGGCGGAAGAAATCATGCAGATCGCTGCCTCTGTCATTATATTCATAGATAAGCAGGGCAAAATCCTTGCCTTGTTCCATATATGGCAGCAAATCGGCATAATCAAGCTGAAAAACATTGCATTTTATGCCTTGTGTCTGCAGCAGCTCGGCGGCGGCAAGTGCTGTTGCTTTTTCTTGTTGGGTAGGACCGCAGAGTATGGGTAATTCCTTCAGCTTGGAGCTGAGTTTGAAATCGCCTTTTTGTGAATAGTCGTGCATTTTGCGCAGCTCTGTGTCAAGGGTATACCAATAATCCGTCATACCGGTTTGCGTGAGGGCAGAATTCTCATTAACTTTTCCATTAAGAATATCAGCATCAAGAAGCTGCATGAGTGCCAGTCTGGTTTCTCGTCCGGAAAGAGGTGTTTCTTCGTTTTTGTCTATCCAGTCCGGATTAATGATGATACTCATGAAGCTATGGCTGTTATAATTGATGGCTGCCAGCTCTTCTGCATTGATACCATAAGGAATTTGCGAAGGAAGTACATTCTGAACAGCATCCAATTCGCCCCAATCAAGCTTGAGCAGGGCATCGGTTACTGTGGAATTGAATGCTATCTCAATGCGGCGCGTGGAGGGTTGGGCATCATAATAATGCTCATTGGCTGTCAGTGTTGCCTGTTTGTCCTCGAGCCATTCTGAAATACGGTAAGGACCTGTTCCGGAGGGAAGGGGATAGGCTTTTTTCATCGTGGAGGGTGCAGCAAACAGAGTTCCATGCTCCAAAAGCTCACTTTCTTTGAGAACAACGGCACCTATATTGCAAAGCTTATGCAAAAAGGCATCATCGGGAGCATTGAGCTTGACAGAAAAGGTTTTTTCATCGAGGATACTGAAGCCTTCAAGCTCACGGGCTTCTTCAGCAAGAATTCTATCTGCGCCGACAATATTTTCGAAAAGATAGGCATTAGGAGCTGTGATGCGCAGTGCTCTTTCCCAACTGAATTTGATGTCCTTGACGGTCAGCGGAGTGCCGTCACTGAAGCACAAATTGTCTTTGAGGGTGAAGGTGTAGGTCAGCTTATCTTCTGAAAGACGCCATTTGGCAGCCAGATCTCCGATAATTCCGTCATTGCTTTCTTTTACCAGACCCGAGAAAATCAGGCGCGCCAAAAACAGCTCATTGTCAGTGGAGACAAAAGCCGGATCAATGGTGAAAACAGAATTTTCAGCCTGCATTTTCACCACATTGGCGGTATAAAGATATACTGTGGTTATGCCTGTTTCCGGGGCTTCTTCATGGCTGCAGCCACAGAGAAGAAGCAAAAACAGGCATAAAGCCGCAAGAAGTTTTTTCATCAAAATCAGCCGCTAACTTCTAATATAGTTTTATTACATCACCTTGACAAGGCGGGGAGAATCTGTTTTACCGGGGATACGGCCACGTTTTGCAATGGGTTTGCCATTGACTTCCTTCAGATCCATTGTCATATCAATGGGAGGAGCTGCGGAAATAAAGCTGCCGACACCGAATGCATCTGCACCTGCTTCCTTGAGGATGGGCAGTCTTTCCAAAGTCAAACCGCCGGAAACAAAAATCTTGACATAGTTGAAGCCTGCCTGATCCAGACGGGCGCGGATCTCTTTGATAAGCTCAGGACGGACGCCGCCTCTTTCGCTGGGGGTATCAAGACGGATGCCCTGAAGCTTGCCTTCCATAGCTTCTGCCAGACGCAGAGATTCTTCTGCTTCATCCTTAAAGGTATCGACCAATATCAAACGGGGTGCGGAAGGCGGCATAACTTCATCATATGCCTTTGCTGCTTCAACGGTATCACCCATTACCAAAACAAGAGCATGGGGAGCTGTGCCTGCAGGCTCGCGGCCAAAGAGCTTTGCACCGAGAATACAGCTTGCGCCATCTGCGCCGCCTGCCAGAGCTGCTCTTTCCATAACGGGTGCAACTGCAGGATGAACGTGGCGCGCGCCAAAGCAGGTGATGGGAGAATCGCCTGCTGCTTCTTTGATTTTTCTTGCAGCAGTTGCCCAGCCGCATGAGGAAGCAAGTATTCCGAGCAAGGGAGCTTCCAGAAGGCCGAATTCGCCATATTTGCCTTCGATGCGCATAACAACATCCTTGGGATGCATCTCAGAGCCTTCGGGCAGTGCCCAGACAGAAATATCCTTACCCTTGAGCAGATTGAGAGCTTCATCCAAACCATAGAAGATGCCGTCCTTGCGGCCGAAAATTTCCGCACAGACTATGGTGTCATCAAGACCCTTGGCCTTCAGAATCTCCATAGTTTTGACAAAATAGATATCGGTTGTGAGACCTTGTGCTATCTCATCATGTGTGGCGGAATAGAACAATCTGTTTTCATCAACTGTGAGAGCGGCAACTTCTGCCATTGTTTCGATTTGCTTAGTCATTTCTTTCTCCTTTCAACCTATAAGGTGATGCGTCTTTCCTTTAAAAGTCTGTTCAGTTCATTTTCTATGATCTGCTCCAAATCCTTTGCGGAGCCGTCATTAACAATATATCTGTTGGCGTTTTGGCGCAGGGCAAGCGGATCTGCCTGCGAAAGCAATCTTTGCGCGGCCTCTTCCAATGAAAGACCATCGCGCTTGACGATGCGTTTCAGCTTGTCTTCATAGGTGGCATCGATGACCCATACCTCATCCATAAATTTGTCCATACCGCTTTCAAAAAGCAGAGCAGCTTCAACTGCAACGATGCGCACCTTGTGTGCTGCCATGGCGGTGATACGGCTTTGTATCTCTTTGACAATACCGGGATGGGTGATTCGATTAAGCAGCTCGCGTTTATCCTTATCGTTGAAAATGAGCTGCCCCATCAGTTTTCTGTTCAGAGTGCCTTCTTCATTGACAAATTCCTTACCGAAGGCGCAGATGATTTGCTGCATCATAGGAGAATTGGGTTGCAGCAAACCGTTATAGATTTCGTCTGCATTGAGATTCTTTGCGCCCAAAGCCTCTAATTTGCGGCAGGCAAGAGATTTGCCGGAGCCGGAGTTACCTGTGATACCTATTACAAGCATTTGTTCATCCTCTTTCATTGTTTTTGTTCGAGAATCAAGTCAAAAGGCTATTGAAAAAGCTTGGGAAATCCCGAACAGCTTCTTCTTGTTTTAAATTAAATTATACGATAAAAAAATCACCTTGCCAATAGCAAAGACACTGAAAATACAAATATTTTTCCTTTTTTGAGGGGGTTTTGTATTTAAAAATGTATTTAATTTGTTTATTGTAAATTAAATTGATTAATAAAAAGTGGTATGAATGTTACGGATTGACAGTTGTCTATATGAGTAGTATTATTATATATAGATAAGCATCTATATGTGATATGGGTAAGGAGGAAGAAATGCATAAGATAACACTTGTGAGTCTGATAGGCGGTATTATTGTGGGTTTTGCAGCACAAAGAAGCCGTATGTGTTTCATCGGCGGATGGCGTGATTTTTTTCTTATCCGCGATACGTATTTATTAAAAGGTTTTTTCAGTTTTCTGTTGTCGGCGGCATTGTTCTTTTTCGCATTTTATGCTGTTGGAGCTTATATTGCTGATTATCCGGCTTTTATGGCTGAAAGATTTCAGGATATCGATCTTGCAGCGGTTGCTCTGGCTCAAACTGATCCGGAGTTTCTGAATGTTTATAAGGGTGGACTGAGTGTGTGCGAGATTTCTACTTCACCGCTGCTGGCTGATTATAAAATGCCTGTCAACGGTTTGCATATCGGCGAATTCGTTATTCCTTATAATACATTATTGCTTTTGGTATGCGGTTTTGTGATCGGTTTGTTTTCCACTCTTGCCAATGGTTGTCCGGTTCGACAGCATGTTATGGCTGCTTCGGGAAATCTCAGTGCAATTGTTTATCTTTTGTTTTATTATGCCGGCATCATAGTCTATGAAGTATTGTTCAGCGACTATATTTTGGCATTGAATTGATTCTTGGGGAGGTGCTTTATGACTTCGGCAGATTTCTCTATGATCTTTAAGGCTTTGGCAGACAGCAATCGTCTGCAGATTGTACAAATGCTTTCGGAGAGAGAATTGTGCGCCTGCAAAATTCTGGAACGCTTTCAGATAACACAGCCTACGCTTTCGCATCATATGCATATTCTGTGTGAGTGTGGACTGGTGAAAAGCAGAAAGGAAGGCAAATGGATGCACTATTCTCTGGATCGGGAGCGCCTGCAAGAAATCAAGTGTTTGTGGGATAGTCTGATGAACTTATAATGAAAAAGTATTGCGGATATTATTTTGATATTTGTTATGCTTTGAGGCTTTCGTTATAATAATAATATAGTATTTATAAATTATTTTTAAATGTGATAAATTTCATTAATAGTAAAAAGTGTTTAAAATATTGACCGAAAATAACATTTATACTATAATGTTATTTATGATTAGTCCTGAAACATATTGTAAAAGGGGGAATATAAAATGGCAAATCCGATAATCAAAATCCATATCGAAGGCGCCGGACCTATGACTTTCGAGCTTTATCCCGAAAAAGCTCCCATTACCGTAAAGCATTTCCTGACATTGGCTGAGGAAGGCTTTTATTCCGGATTGATCTTTCATAAGCTTATCAAAGAGTTTATGGCTCAGACCGGCGGTCATGAAATGGACTTTGTCGAAAGAGAAAGGCCCGAGACCATTTATGGCGAATTTGCTGAGAACGGTTGGGACAAGAATGATATCAAACATGAACGCGGTGTTCTGACTATGGCTCGTCCTTTGACAAAGCCTGATGGTGCTACAACTCAGTTTTGTATCATGCTGGGTGACTGGCCCACTCTTGACGGAAAATATGCCGCTTTCGGCCGTATGATCGATGGCATGGATCTGCTTGATATTATTGAAGATCAGCCTACCGGTAAATTTGGTCCCGACCGCGATGTTCCGCTGACGTGGATCATCATTGAAAGAGTGGAGATCTGCAATCCCGAAGAATTCAGTTTGTAATCATTGTTTGACATGATTAAATATAAAGCTTTTAAAGGAGTTGATTAAATGCTGGAAACAGCTTCCGTTGTTAAAGTTCAGCAGGAAAACCCTATGGTTTTGAGCCTGACTTTACATGCACCCGAAATTGCAGCAGCTGCCCGCCCCGGTCAGTTTGTTATGCTGAAATCCTTAGAGACCTTTGATCCTTTGCTTCGCCGTCCTTTCTCCATTATGGATGTTGATAAGGAAAACGGTGATATTTTCATTTTGCTGAAGGTTGTGGGTCTTGGTACAGCACTTTTGAATAATTTGCAGGAAACCGATGAAATCAGCTTGCTCGGACCTCTTGGCAATGGCTTTGACCTTGATGTTGATGCTGAGACTGTTCATCTTGTCGGTGGCGGCACCGGTATCACTCCTCTTTATTTCCTGGCAAAAGAATTGAGAGCACAAGGCAAAAAAGTTGTTGCAATGTTTGGCTTTGAGTCTGTTACTGCACTTTTGCATGCTGAAGAGTTTTCTATGCTCGGCTGCAGTGTACGTATTGCTACTATGGACGGCAGTATGGGCTGCCCCGGCTCCATTTATCTCCTGGTCAAGAGAGAATTCGAAAACGGCAATCTCAAATATCTCTATGCCTGCGGTCCCAATTCCCTGCTGCGTGAAGTTGATAAATATGCTGCTGCACATGAGATTCCCGGTCAGGTTTGTCTGGAATCCAAAATGGTCTGCGGCATTGGCGCCTGCAAGGTCTGCACCTGTGCTTTGGCCGGCAAAGATGGCAAGAGAGCCAGCGTTTGCAAGGACGGCCCTGTATTTGCAATAGGGGAGGTAGAAATCGATGGCTAAATTTACTGAGATTATCGGCAAAAAGCCTGTTTTGGGTTCTGAAGAATCTATCGCAAGTTTTAAGTCCGCAACCGAAAAATCAAATGAATTGAAT
>JAFSIU010000172.1 GCA_017439615.1 Bacillota bacterium | reverse complement strand
TATCCACAAATGCCGCCTGCATACCGGGGAGGACATTTTCGACCTCACCCTTGTAGATATTGCCGATCAAACGCTGCACGGAATTACGCTCGATATTCACATTGACAAGCTGCTTATCCTCAAGCAGAGCTGCCATTGTAATATCAGCGTTTGATTTGATCAATAGCTCCTTATACATAATATCACCCTTAATAAAAAATTTATGGCAACGAAAGCTCGCCGGCTGCATTCTCTATCAAAAGAGCATCACGGCAGCAGCCTAAAACACGAGCCTCCGGCACAATCAATCGCGCGACCTCAAAAGGTCTGGGAGTTCCTTTGTTTGTCATCCAGATACGAACAAAAAGTATATTGTCATCACGAATCTCCATAGCCTTTATGGCAGGGCGGAAATTCATCAGCTTGTTTCCCTTGGGGCTTTTTCTCTCAAACATTACTTCGTCTGCAGCAAAGAAATCTGCAATTGCTTTTTCTGCAGCGGTTTTATCGAATTCGCTCAGACGCAGAGAATAGTCAGCAATATTAACCGCCTGCATAAGCGAAGGAGTTCCCTGCTCCAATTCTCTGGCAGAAAAAATCTTGATGCCTTCGGGGAGGCAGCTGTTGAAGGCAAACCAATTTTCCTCCTTCAAACCCTGCATAGTATCGATATCCATATATTCGCCCTCGCCCTCTACACCGACTGCATGGGCAGGGCCGAAGGAAATCAGCATATGCGGATTGAAGCCCTGTGAATAAAGCACAGGGATATTACCGCGGCGCAGCGCTCTTTCCCAAACTGTCAACATATCCAGATGGGATAAATAACACAGTCTACCCTTTATGCTGAATTTGATTCTCCAAACCGTCATTTATAAAATCCTCTTTTACTAAATCTCATCTTTAAGCGGCAATTTTGTCTTGAAATCATTTTCACAGCCGAGGCTCTGGCAAACTCCGCAGCCATTGCAGCCGTGATTACGGCAATCAAGAGTGAGCGCCTCCTCGCCTGCCTTTTTCCATTCATTTTTCAGCCATTTCTGCGAAACACCGCAGGAGATATGGCTCCAGGGCAAAATCTCATCAAGCGATTTTTCCCTGTTGGCATACCATTCAAGCGAAAGGCCGCTTTCCGAGAATGCCTCCTGCCATAAATCAAAGCGGAAATGCTCAGTCCAGCCGTCAAATTTGCAGCCCTTCTGCCATGCAAGATAAAGTGCCTTGCCAAGTCTTCTGTCGCCTGTGGCAAATGCTGCCTCGAGATAGCTGGTGGCACTATCATGGCAGGAAAGCTTCAAGCCGCGGATGGGCTTGATATGATCTCTCAACAGCATCTGGCGGCGGCGTATCTCTTCCTTTGGAATCTGACCGCACCATTGGAAAGGAGTATTGCATTTAGGTACAAATGTAGAAACACCGAGCGAAATGCTGATTGGCTTAGTTACATAATCAGGCTTGGCACCCTTAGCTTCACGCAGCACCTTGCGGCAAAGCTCTGCAATGGCGATAATATCCTCATCGGTTTCAAAGGGCAGGCCGATCATAAAATAGAGTTTGACGCTTGTCCAACCGCGTGCAACAGCAGCAGCAACAGTGCGTATGATCTCTTCTTCATTGATACCTTTATTAATAACATTACGCATTTTTTGGCTGCCTGCCTCGGGAGCAAAGGTCAAACCGCTTTTGCGCACCTTCTGTACCTTTTCTGCCAGAGAAAGTGAAAAGGCATCAATACGAAGGGAAGGAAGCGACAGACTGACGCCGCTGGGATTAAGATTTTCATTCAAAGCATCTGTCAGCCATGCGATATTATTGTAATCTGCAGAAGAAAGGGATAATAATCCCAGCTCATCATAGCCTGTGTTCTTTTCCATTTCGATAGCCTGCTGCAAAAGCAGTTCGGGGCTTCTTTCACGAGTAGGGCGATAGATTATGCCTGCCTGACAGAAGCGGCAGCCACGCGTGCAGCCGCGCATGATTTCCAGCATCATACGGTCATGCACAGCCTTGACATTCGGCAAAATGCACTTGGTCGGGAAAACGGCCTTGTCCATATCCTTGACAATGCGTCTTTTCACCACTGCAGGAGCACCATTTTGCGCTTCGATGCCTGCAATCGTACCGTCGGCATTATAGGAAACATTATAGAAGGAGGGAACATAGACCCCCTCGATTTTCATTGCTTCGCGCAGAATATCACTCTTTGTGCCGCCTGCTTTTTTGACACGGGCAACACATTGCAAAAGCTCAATATTCATTTCCTCGCCGTCGCCGATAACAAATAAATCAATGAAATCTGCCAAAGGTTCGGGATTGAAGGCACAGGGACCACCGGCAATCACCAGCGGTGCATCCTCTTCACGCTCGGAGGCAAGAACATTCAAACCGGACAAATCGAGCATATTCAAAATATTGGTATAGCTCATTTCATATTGCAGGGTGAAGCCGATAACATCAAAATCCTTCACTGCATGATGAGATTCCCATGTAAAAAGGGGCAGCTTCAAAGCACGCATTTTCGCTTCCATATCAGCCAGGGGCGCAAAAGAGCGTTCCAAAAGCACGCCATCGGTAACCGCTGCCGCTTCATAAAGAATACGCATACCCATATGCGACATACCCAATTCATAGGTATCGGGGAAAAGAAATGCCATCCTGACATCGGCATTGTCCCAATCCTTGCAAACGGAATTATATTCACCGCCGATATATTGAGCAGGGCGCTCAACAGAGGGCAGCAATTCTTCATTCAAAAATTTTTCTATTTCAATTCTATCTATTTCAGACACATCCTAAAATATACTTTAAGGCTTGTTTTTGCCTTAAAGCATATTTTAACACATAATTTCAGGAATTGATATAGTTAATTTACAATTTGTCCAAAAAGTGCCGCAGGATCAACAGGTGCGCCATTGATATAAACAGCAAACAACAAACCATTGCCTCCAAGTGTGCCGATACTCTGCGAATCAACAGCATCACCAACTGCAACGCTCAATTCCTTTAAGCCGCTGTAAACTGTATAAATACTATTTTCGTGGTCAATCTGAACAGTGAAAACACCTTCATTATCGGCAAGCTTACTTACCATACCCGCTGTCATAGGAAATATATCTTCATCCTCGGCACCGGCAATAGCAAAACCCGCCACATCAAGTCCGCCTTCGGAATTGCGAACCATTGCCTTTTTCACCTCACCGCTGCATGGCAGGCGATAAAGGCTTTCATCTTCATCATTATCCACGGGCTGCACATCCTCAGGGAAAAACCAGCTGTTTTCCATTTCCAGTCCTTGCTGCAAATAAACGGAAACCGCGCCGCCGAAGGTTGCATCGCCATAAACGATAAAAAAAGCTGCGACCACGAACAGCATAGTGAAAGCTAACTGCAATAAGAATACAACATAGGACTTCATACGCTTCTTTTCGCTGATTTCTTCAGGCTGTTCTCTTACCTGCGCAAAATCATTCAGGCTGCCCATTTTAAGCACCTCTTTCTCAATCTGTTTTCTGTCTGAAATAATCTATGAACTTGCCCGAAGGAATATGAAAAAAGCTCCCGAAAAGGAGCTTTTTCTGCAAAACTGTTTATTTTACGATATGCTTCAACCAAGGCGCTGACGCAAAACCTCATAGCAAATTGCCGAAGCTGTCATTGCCACATTCAAAGATTCTGCACCACCAGGCATAGGCAATATGACAGATTCCGCATCAATATTTTTCCAAAAATCAGTCAAACCATTGGCTTCATTGCCGAGAAGTACCGCTGAAGCTTTGGTGAAATCCTGCTGCCAATAGAGCTTTTGGGCATTGGAATCGGCAAGCACAACAGCAATATTTTTCTCCTGCAAGGCAGCATAGGCTTCTTCGTTTTCCAATTTGACAAAGGGGATATTGAATATGCCGCCCATAGATGAGCGCACGACCTTCGGGTTATGGGCTTCTACACAACCGGGCAGCAAGACTATACCATCTGCACCCACTGCATAAGCAAGACGGAAAATGGTACCCATATTGCCGGGATCCTGCACAGCATCGCACAAAAGCAGCAAAGAGCTTTCTCCCAATGAGGACATATCAAGCTCATTTTGAGGACGGCAAACACAGATGATACCCTGCGGGGTTTTGGCATCAGAGCAATGCCCGAGGATATAGCCCGGAACGCGATAAAGCTTGGCACCCTTTGCTTCTGCCTGCTGCAGCACCTGCTGACATCTTTCGCTTTCGGCAAAGAATTCTGTAAACAGACAATATTCCACATTGCCATATGCTACCGCCTCTTCGGCAAGACGAAGTCCCTCTGCCAGAAACAGCTGATCCTGCCTGCGATATCTTGCTTGGAGCAGATTGTGAGTTTGTTTGATGATTGGGTTTTCCTTGGAGGTCAATTCAATGAATTTCATATTTTCCCCTCTTTTAAGTAAAGCTTTTTAATCATAATACAACAAAAAACCACAAAAAGCAAAATATCATTCCGCCCAAAAGCGGAATGATATCTGAAACAGCTTATTTCAAAGCGTCTTTTGCGATCTGAGCAAATTTTGCTAATGCAGCAGGATCACTGACTGCGAGCTCAGCAAGCATTTTGCGGTTGATGGTAACTCCGGCTTTCTTAAGACCATCCATCATGCGGCTGTAGGAGATGTTGTTGAGACGTGCAGCTGCATTGATACGGGTGATCCAGAGCTTTCTGAAATCGCCTTTTTTCTTTCTGCGGTCAGCAAAGCTGTTTGCAAGGGCTTTGAGGACCTGTTGGTTAGCTACTCTGTACAGCTTGGAAGAAGATGCACGGTAGCCTTTGCTCATTTTTAATATTTTCTTATGGCGCTGATGTTTAGCCATACCTCTTTTAACTCTAGTCATGTTTCATTTCCTCCAATTCTTACATATAGGGCAGCATATGACGGATTCTGTTCATATCTGCGGAATCACAGACAGCAGCCTTGCGCAGGTTGCGTTTTCTCTTTCTGGTCTTCTTGGCCAGAATGTGGCTCTTATAAGCATGGTAGCGGACGACTTTACCGGAGCCGGTAACTTTTAATCTCTTCGCGGCACCGCGATGTGTTTTCATCTTAGGCATAACTATTCCTCTTTTCTTTAAATTTATTACTTGCTTGATTTGGGAGCAAAAATTACTGTCATATTCTTGCCTTCCAATTTGGCTGTTTTTTCGGGCGCGCCAACCTCGGCAAGCCTTTCGGTAAGCTTATCGCATAACATTTTGCCAAGCTCGGGGTGAGTAACCTCACGACCGCGGAACATAATGGTAATCTTGACCTTGTCGCCAGCCTGCAGGAATTTCTCTGTAAGACGGGCTTTGGTTTCGAAATCATTTTCCTCGATATTGGGACGGAGCTTCATTTCCTTCAGCTGAGCAGCCTTCTGGTTTTTCTTTGCATCCTTTTCCCTTTTGAGCTGATCAAAACGATATTTGCCATAATCCATGATACGGCATACGGGCGGAGCGGCGGCGGGACTTACTTCAACCAAATCCAGCCCTGCTTCAATGGCATGTTTCAGAGCATCGGAAATGCTCATAACGGAAGAATTGCCTTCAGTATCAACAAGGCGAACCTCTGCAACTCTTATTTCTTCATTGATACGCAGTTCTTTAATAACTTTCACCTCCAAAAAAATTAAGCGGGCATAATACACCCGCTTAAAAATCATCCAAGCTATTAACCAGCCAACGCGATTGTCGGAAGGTGAGAAGCGGGTGCTTCTGCTTTATTGCCTGAAAATAATACCATATATCACAATGCTTTGTCAAGCATAATTTTATTGCAGCATTTCTACGGGTACAATCACCGCTTTTTCCGAAAATACCTCAGGGAAAGCATCGGGAGCGGGCTGAGGAGCAAGCGACATCGTCATTTCCATACCTGTTGCTTCCTCATTTCCTGCGACTAAACCATCTAAGGATAATTTCATCTTCATTCCTTCAGTAGTATAATATGCCTCGCCGCTAATTGTATTGCTCCCTTCCGACATTTTATACGCCATGCTCAAGGTTTTATTTTCTTTATCGATCGTTTGTACCATTTCCACTTCCATATCGTATACGAATTCTGCATAGTCCTTTATGCCAAGAGCCTGTACTGCCTTTTCATAGTTTTCCTTTGTTGCTGAGATGGTTACGGTATCGCCCTCACGGGAAATACTTTCATCATTCATAAGCATCAGCGCAGCATAATAAGACAACTCAAGCTCATTGTGCAAGCTAAATACATTCAGATCGGAGCCATCGCCTATTACGTCGTTATAAATATATTCACCGGCTGTCATTCCTGAGGTTTCGGGCATAAGATCGGAAACATAGGTCTGATTACCCATAACAGAGGTCATGGGATTGACTGCGGTCTCATCATAAGCCTCCAGAATCCATAATTCCTCCATTCCCGCTTCCTCACTGGTCAGGGAATCATATGTAAACATTTTTCCGGTAGAAAGATTTGCATAAATCCTTTGCAGCGAATCTTGAGTTATGCTCGTAACAGCATCCGAAGCAGTCATACTATAATCCATATCATAAAGCAATCTGCTCTGACCTTCAATATAGTAGCTTATCTTGCTGTTCATCTTCATAGTAAGTCCGGGAAGATCCATATCCATTGCCATAGTGCCTGCAAAATGTCTGATTGCGGTATCATCTGAGGCAGGTTCATAAATACTCATAATTTCCATGACAGCCTTATTCAACTCTTCATCGGTTTCAATGACATTCATTTCATCAAAGCCTTTATTCAAGGCAGCAACATAGCTATCTTTATCAAGGATAATAACAACTCTGTTATCAGCATCCCAGAATACCTCCCAGCCATAAGCCTCGGAAACGAAACGCACGGGGACAAATACGCGGCCGTTTTCAGCATAGGGAAGCACATCCATAATAACCTGCGATTCAACACCGTTTTCAACGATCTTCAATATTTCCGAACCAAGCGTAAAGGAAATTTGCTTTTCGGCATCTTTAGCTGTTACGGTGCTTGTATTATTATCATAGCTGACCTGCATATTCAATGCCTCGAAAATCAGGCGTAAGGGCACCATAGTGCGGGCATCTACGATAATGGGGGTTACATCCTTGAATTGCAGAAAACCATCATTAACAAAAATGTTAACATCGTCAGGATCAATACCATATGAATCAAAATTCATTAGACGATAATCTTCTACCATATGCAGATCATAATCATCCAAAGCATAATATATATAATATTCGTTCAGATATTCCTCTTCGCTCACATAATATTCGGCAGGATATGTTTCGCCCTCGGCACAACCGTAATATTCCGTCAAATCATATTTAGCTTCCTCGACAGCGGCGGCGATTTTATCGGCATTTGCAGGGTTGGCAAGCCAGTCCGCATACCAATTATCATAATGCTCCTTAGTGCTGATATCGCCAAATTCGCAGCTAT
>JAFSIU010000171.1 GCA_017439615.1 Bacillota bacterium | reverse complement strand
ATATATCAACCAAAATAAAGTGTCAAGAAAATATTTCATATTTTGGCTCATTTTTTTAAATATTCTGCATAATCATCATAGGCTATTTCCTGCAGCATTAATCCCTGAGGCGGAAGCGGCGGGATCTGGCGGCAGGAATCTGCCTGCAAAAGCTCGGCAATTGATTCCGGAGGTGCTTCTCCCCTGCCCACCTGCACCAGACGGGCAGTCATCAGGCGCACCATTTTATAAAGAAAGCCGCCCGCTGTGATCTCGATAACAAGCAATTCGGGTGTTTGCTGCCACAGTGGCAAGCTTCGATTTGCAGCGACCTTTTTGATTTCTATTCTTTCTATGCTGCGAACCGAGGTTTTGACAGAAGAGCCTGTTACGGAAAAATTTTTAAAATCATGCTCGCCGATGAAATATTGTGCGGCTTCGCGCATTTTCTCAATATCCAGAGGGAACTGCACATAATAACAATGGCGCGCAGCAAAGAGATTGGGCTCATCAAGTGCGATGCTGTAAGCATAAGTCTTGTGATGTTCGGATTTGCGCGGATGAAAATCGAGCGGAACCTCATAGGCGGCCATCAAGCGAATATCGGCAGGCAAAACAGCATTGAGAGCAATTTGCAGACGATCAACGGGAATGGTACATTCTGTTTCAAAGGCAGCAAATTGAGCTGCTGCATGAACACCGCTGTCAGTTCTGCCTGCACCTTGTATCGTGATTTCTTCGCCAAACAAGCGAGAGAGTGAATCCTCGAGCTTTTGCTGCACGGTCATAGCGTTTTGCTGTCTTTGCCAGCCGCTGTAATCGGTGCCGTCATATGCAATTTTCAAGGCTATTTTTCTCATTGGGATATAACTCCATAACAATTTCAATTCAAAGGCTCACAAATCACCAAATTGACGCTAAGGGCAATTTGAATCTATAATACAGCGTCAAATGCAATAGGTAAAATGAAAAGCACGAGGAAGCCGATCAGTATAAGCGAATCTGCCTTTTGCCACTGCAGAGGTTTCCAATTGGTTCTGTTGCCGCTGCCGTCATAGCATTTTGCTTCCATTGCCTGAGCCAATTCATCAGCACGGCGGAAGGCTGAAACAAAAAGCGGTACAAGCAGCGGGACAAGGGCTTTGGCCTTATCCATCAGCTTGCCTTCGGAGAAATTGGCTCCGCGGGCGCGCTGTGCATCCATAATGCGCTCCAGCTCCTCCAATATAGTAGGGATGAAACGAAGCGCAATGCTCATCATCATTGATATCTCATGTACGGGGAATTTGATTTTTTTCAAGGGACTGCCGAGAGCCTCCAAGCCATCAGTAAGTGCAATCGGCTTGGTGGTAAGCGTCAGCACTGAGGCAAAACCGACCAGAAGCAGCAGGCGAAGGCCCATCACAAAACCGCGAATGATACCTTCTTTGGTAATGCGGACAAAGCCAAGCTGCCAAAGCACGGTACCCTCAGTGAAAAAGAAATTGGCGATAACGGTGAAAATCATCAGAATAATAATAATCTTCATTCCGTTTATGATAACCTTGAGCGGAATGCGGGACAAATGCACTGTGAAAAGAAATACACCTGTCATAAGCGTATAAAAAATCGCCGAATCACCGATAAACAGGGATATCATATAAAGTAATGTGATAAGAATCTTGCTGCGGGGATCAAGGCTGTGCATCAGGGATTCGCCTTGGTAATACTGACCAAGCAGGAATTTGTCTTTCATTGGGGATTTTTGCTTTTTCTTAGACATTTGCGGAAGCACCCCCTGTCTTCCACGCCTTGATCTCGGCAAGCGCAGCTTCTTTTGTAACTGCATTGCCTTTTATCGGAGCATTATGTTTTTTCAGAACCTTTATCAAATGTGCAGCCTCGGGCAAATCAAGACCTGCCTCAACTATGCGTTCATCATTGAATACCTCACAAGGAGTGCCGCAGCATAAAAGCTCACCTGAACTCAAGACCAGAACCTTATCAGCCAGCTCGGCAGCTTCTTCCATCTGATGAGTTACCCAGATGACCGTAACACCCTCGGCATTTTTACGTTTGGCAAGCTCTGTGATAAAAGCTCTGCCGCGAAGATCAACACCCGCAGAAGGCTCATCCAGAATCAATATCTGCGGCTCCATGACCAGAACAGATGCAATGGCCACACGGCGTTTTTCACCGCCCGAAAGCATAAAGGGATTGCGATCGCAGAAGCGTTCAGGATCAAGACCAACTTCGCGTAATGCCTTATGCACGGCAGGTTTATATTTTGCTTCGGGTATGCCATGACATTTGAGAGCAAAGGAAACCTCTTCGAAAACGGTTTCGGCAAAAAGCTGCTGTTCGGGATATTGAAAGACCATACCGACATTGGCAAAAAGACGATTCTCCGCCTTGGGCTTACCGTTAACAAGGATATCGCCGCTTTGTTGTTCACACAAACCGAGCAGCAGTCGGCACAAAGTGGATTTGCCGCTGCCTGAGGTTCCGATAACTGCAACAAATTCACCTGAGTCAATACCAAAGCTGATATCTTTCAGTGCAGGAGCAGCTGCCTTTGGATATGAATAATTGACATCAGTAAAAACTATTTGCATAATTCTGCGGCTATCTCCTCTACATTATATAAATCATTTCTTTCGAGCAAACCCATATCAAAAAGGCGTAAGCATATTTCCTGAGCAGAAGGAATACCAAGTCCTATTTCTATCAATTTCTCACGCTGAGAAAAAATTTCTGTGGGAGTGCCCTGCATAATAAAATTGCCTTTGTTCAGAACGATGACACGGTCGGCAAGGTAGACTTCATCCATCACATTGGTGATATATATAAGCCCCATACCCATTTCGCGATGGAGCTGCTGCAAAACCTGCAGAACCTGACAGCGCAGCACAGGATCGAGCATTGAGGTAGGCTCATCAAGAACTATATATGAAGATGCCATAGCCAAAGCACCGGCAATGGCAACACGCTGTTTTTCGCCGCCGGAGAGGTCATAAACAGGAGTCTTTGCATATTTCTCCAAACCTGTCATCTTCAAAGCGAGTCGGACTCTTTCGGCAATTTCTGCAGGCGGTACAGAAAGATTCTCAGGTCCGAATGCAACATCATCTTCGACAGTTGAAGCTACCAGCTGATTATCGGGATTCTGAAAAACAAAAGCAACCTTCTGGCGAATCTGCTGAAGCTGTTTTTCTTCAGCTGTATCCATTTCATCCACCAGAACCTTGCCGGATGTGGGCAGCAAAAGGCCATTAATAAGGCGGGCGAAGGTAGATTTGCCGCTGCCATTGGAGCCGATTACAGCTACCCACTCGCCTTTTTCAATAGAAATATTTATATCACTGAGAATTTGCCTTCCTTCATCATAAGAAAAGGAAACTGAATCAAAATTAATCATTGCAACTCCATAAATGCATATTTAACAATATATTTTAGCATATATTTAATAAAAAATAAAGGCGTTTCATAAAATATAAGAACAAAATATCT
>JAFSIU010000170.1 GCA_017439615.1 Bacillota bacterium | reverse complement strand
TTTTGGTACTTCTCTCTGTTGCAATGGGACTTGGTGCTCCTGTTATGATGGAATATGCAGGTATGGCCGCAGAACAGCTGATGAATCCGCAGATTTATATCGATGCTGTTTTGAATATTAAATAATTATTTGAGAGAAAAAGCTTTGAAAGGAGGGTGAATATGATAGGACAGTTTATTGCAAATGCAGCACTGGCATTTATCTGGATGTTTTTGCAGAATACCTATGAGATGCCTACTTTTGTTGCAGGCTATTTGCTTGGTATGCTTATGCTTTTCCTTTTCGGACGCAAAACAGGTCAGCGTTTTTATATGGTCAAGGTATGGAAGATAGTAAAACTTGCAGGTATTTTTATCCGTGAAATGATCATTGCCTGCTTTCAGGTTTTGGTTCTGGTTATCGGTGGTGTTAAAACAATCAATCCCGGTATTATCGAATATCAGACAGAGCTCGAAACTCCTATGCAAATCACCCTGCTTGCCAATATGATCACTTTAACTCCCGGAACTATAACATTGGAAGTTACAGACGATAACAAATCCTTGTTCATTCATGTGCTTAAAATTGACAGTGCCGACAGCATTCGTGAGGGCATAAAACGCAATTTTGAGGACAATATCAAGGAGGTGTTGGCATGAACATCATTATTCCCGAATTGGTATTGGATATTTCCTTGTTCATTTTGGCAGCAGCTTTTTTAGGCTGCATCTATCGTATGATAGTCGGACCTTCTGCGGCAGACCGCGCAATTTCTTCCGATATTATCGGTAATATTGTCATGTGCGCTATCGCCGTTTATTCGATGAAGATACACAGCACAGAGTATTTTTCTGCAGTTCTGGTCATTGCTATATTGGGCTTTGTTGGTCTTACAGTTATCGCCAAATTTATTTATGGGGGTGATGTGATTGACCACGATAAATAGTATTTTATTGAGTGTAATGGTGCTTGGCGGCAGTCTTTTTGCTTTAATGGCAACAATTGGTCTTGTCCGTTTCCCTGATGTCTATTGCCGTATGCATTCCACAGCCAAGGCTTCCACAATGAGCATTTTTCTTATTATGCTGGCAGCATTTTTCTTCTTTTTGGCAGATGGTCATGGAGTGAACAGTCGTTGCCTTTTGGTTATTGTCTTTGTATTCCTTACCTCTCCCGTAGGCGCACATATGATATCCAAAGCAGCCTATCACTATGAGGTTGAAATGTGGATCGGTACTACCTATGATGAATTGAGTGCATATAATGCAGCATTGGATAGTTTCTCTGTTGAAGATGATTCCGACGATGAAGCTATCAAAAATGAGAGTTTTTCAGTTGAATTTGAATAGTCAAAATAGCATAAGCATTGAAATGCTTATGCTATTTTATTTCTTGCGCTCTGTCGGTTATTCATTATGTTTTTTGAGCATTGCAGCAGTGGTACTCATCAAAGCATACAGTGCACCGATATAAAAATCATTGATATCCGCCAGAGTGATGGTTATATGCGGCAGGTTGTTTTTTTGCAATTTTTGTTTTAGGCAGTAAAGACTTGGTTGTTTGCGTGGTGTTTGAGCTGTTTTCGCATCAAGTATTATTATCAGTTTTTTCACTTCTGTTTTTGCATGATGCTCACAGCGTGAAAAAGATATATTGCTTGGTAATTCATTGAATAGCAAGCATATTTCTTCAGCTTTTTCATGGAGCTCTTCTTGAATACACAGAATTTCAAAAGCTTTAATTCCACAGCAAAAGACAGCAGTTGAAAGAGCTTGATATAGAAAGATGAAAGGATTGTTATCCCTTCCTTTTTCATTTATTTGTTTCAGCATTGCATTAAAACCTTGTGCAAAATTTTTGCTGCATTGTTCAGGCGCTTTAATGCTTTGTAACAAATCAAGCTGTGGAAAATCCATATAAGTGTCTTCTGCTTTGCAGCCGAGCGCTACTGTGTTTATTGATATTCCTGTTTCATATTCTTTGAAAAAATAACGGGGCAGATTGCCCCAGGAAATCTCTTTCATTTGCTTCTCCGTGCAGATTTATATTCATGCTTCTAATATTCTATGCAGTAATAAGCTCAAAATTGACTGATATTTTATTGTTTTTTTTCCGTCTTTCGTTTATAATCTTTGTATGGAAAGCAGCAATTTATCAAAAAAGAATGTGTATGTTGTTATAGCAGGCGGTGAACAGCCGGCGGGCTTGGCATTGCAGTATGTGCAGAATGCCGGACATATAATATGCGCGGACAGTGGCGCTCAATTCTGCTATGAAAATAATATTGTTCCTGAGATGATCATAGGGGATCTTGATTCACTGTCTGAAGAAGCGGCTGATTTCTTTGTTGACAAAGGAGTTAAACTATCTGTCCATTCAAGATATAAAGACCATACCGATACCGATCTTGCACTTGCCTGGTGCTTTGCCCAAAATCCTGAACAGGTTTATTTAATAGGTGCTTTAGGCAAAAGAATAGATCACAGTCTTGCCAATATAATGCTTTTGGTCAAATATCCGGCACTTACTATAGTGAATGAAGAATCTTTTTTGAGATTATGCCGCGGCAGATTGCAGCTGTGCGGCAGGGCAGGTGATATGATGTCACTCATCCCGCTGTCTCCCATTGTTAAGAATGTGCATTTAAAGGGCTTCTTATACCCTTTGCATGGTCAGGATTTGCTGATGCGCAATAATATCGGCATCAGTAATGAAATGACGGAAGAAAACGCCGAGATCACCGCTGAATACGGTGAGCTCCTGGTGATATTTACACCGAAGAAGGAATAGTAAATGATTGATCATCCTGCAAAAGTTCATATACCGGCCATGCTTTCGCAAGCCTCGCAATATGCAGCAGCTGTGCTCAGCCGGTTTAGCGGCGAAAAGCTTTATAAGGTTTATTGTGCTGATGATTTGTGCTCGGAGCTCGAACTTTCAGGACTTCCGCTTGCTGATGGCAATAACCCTTTGGAAAAAGCTTTCATTGAAGTTGCGTTGGATATGAATATCAGCGTCATTCATTCCTTTGTCGGGAGCTATGCTGATTATTCCTGTCGCGAAGAAGCAGTGTGGACAGCTGTTAAGCTTTTAGCAGCTTCTAAAAACAGTGAGAATGCTGATACGGTTGATGCTCTGTTTACAGAATTACGCCGCAGCTTTGCTCTTTATCTTGACAAAGCACAAGGAGATATATTGCAGGCAGCTGAACCGAATTTGTTTATTGAATAATTAAAAGAGAATTTATATTTCGGTATTATAATGCTAATAACTTATTGCTATTTTGTTTTAGGAGGATTTTATGAAACCGATTATTATTACCGATTCCTGTGCCGATTTGCCGGCAAGTTTTTATGAAGAAAATGATGTTTTGCGTCTGAAACTTACATATACTGTTGACGGAGTAGACTTTACCGATGAATCCGAAGCGGAACAGACACTTGCTTTTTATCAAAAAATGCGCGAGGGTGCAATAACCAAGACCTCTATGGTCAATGTTCAGGCTTTTTATGATTGCTTTGAAAAGCTGATCCCGGAAGGCAGACCGATCATTTATATCGGCTTCACTTCTGCTCTTTCTGCAACATTCTCTTCTTCTGTTACAGCACGCGATATGATTCTGGAGAAGTATCCAGATGCAAAGATATATCTTGTCGATTCTCTTTGTGCTTGCATCGGTCAGGGCTTACTGCCTTATTATGCTGTTCAACTGCGTGATGCTGGCAAGAGCGCAGAAGAAATCGTTGAATGGGTCGAGGCCAACAAACTTCGTGTCAACCATTGGGTTTTTGTCGATGATTTGAAATATCTTCAGCGCGGCGGCAGACTCTCCAAGGGCGAGGCCTTCTTTGGCAATCTGCTTTCCATCAAGCCACTCATCTGGGTGGATGCCGAGGGCAGACTCACTCCCTATTCCAAGGAAAAAGGCAAGAAAAAGGTTATCCGCGCCATAGTGGATAAATTTGTCGAGAATGTCGAAAACCCCGAGGAGCAAACTGTTTTCATCTGCCACAGTGATTATCTTGAAGGTGCCCAGGAACTGGCAGCAATGCTTAGAGAAAAAGTTCCCAATATCAAAGAAATCCGCTATGAACTGATCGGTACCGTTATCGGTTCTCATACAGGCCCCGGCATTTTGGCTGTTTTCTTTATGGGTAAGGACAGAAGAAACCAGCAATAGCATGGTTTCATTTTCAGGGCTTGCTGTCATATGCCCCAATTAATAAAAGTTTGGAGTGTGAAATATGAACAAAAAACCCATTGTTGATTTCAATGATGAAACAAATCCCTTTTTGATAGCTGTCAGTATTTCCAATAAGCATCTGCATCTTTCGCGTGCAGATGTCGAAACTCTTTTTGGTGAAGGCTATCAGCTGACTGTGAAAAAAATGCTTTCTCAGCCCGGTCAGTTTGCGGCAGAAGAATGTGTGAAGTTGGTCGGCCCCAAGGGCAGCATTGATAATCTTCGTATCATCGGCCCCGAGAGAAAACAGACTCAGATCGAGCTTGCTCAAACAGATGCCCGTCAGGTCGGTATCAAAGCAGCCCTCCGCGAATCCGGTGATGTCGAGGCAAGCGGTGCCTGCAAGCTGATAGGTCCTGCAGGCGAAGTCGAGCTTAATGAAGGCGTTATCATCGCCAAAACTCATATCCATCTGTCTGCTGCAGAAGCAGAGGAGATGGGACTCGAAAACGGTGAGCTTATCGATCTCTATTTCGGTGGAGACAAACCGATGATGCTTTTTGATGTCATTGTTCGTTCGGGTGCAGGTCATCAAAAGGATATTCATATCGATACCGATGAAGCCAATGCCGCACAATATGCCAATGGTCAAAAAGCACTTGTTATCAAGCATGTTTAGCTCAGATACAGCAAATATCCTGCCTTGTTTGCACGTGGCAGGATATTTTTGCTTTTATAAGGATAAATTTTTCAATTATGCAGGGTTTGAGGCTTATTTCACGAATATATTTTTAAGCATCTCTATGCCCGCGGAAGAGGAGAGAAACACCCCACAAGGCTGCAATTCCCACCAATGCATAGACGATTCTGCTCCACAGCGCAAGCTGTCCTCCGAAAAGGGACGCGACGAGATCATATTTGAAAAATCCAATCAAGCCCCAATTCAATGCACCGATCAAAACGAGTGTCAGTGCTAATTTGTCCCAACCGGTAATCCTTGTCATAAACGGCACCTCCTTTATTGCTGATTATGCTCCGTAAATAAAAGAATTATACATTGTGAGGTTATTATGGACTCTTTTTTGCTTTATTATGCAGTTATTAACATTATTGCCTTTTTGCTCTATGGCATTGACAAGTTAAAAGCCAAACGCAAGGCTTGGCGCATCCCCGAAAAAACTCTTTTGGGAATTTGCTTTTTGGGCGGATTTGTAGGTGCTTATCTTGGGATGAAGCATTTTCGTCATAAAACGAAGCATGAATATTTTCGCATTGTGATAGTATTATCCTTCGTTTTGCATCTTGCACTTTTATCCTGGCTCGGTCTGCGCTGAGCATTATCATAATGAGGTGTTGATTTGAGAATTTTTGCCTTATCCGATTTTCATCTTTCTTTTGCGGAAAAGCCGCAGGCAGGCAAGGGCGAGCTTTTGAAGCCCATGTCTGTTTTCGGTGAGCATTGGGATGATTGCTATGAAAGAATATATGAGAATTGTCATCAGCTGCTCACAGATGATGATTGGCTGCTTTGTGCAGGGGATATCTCCTGGGCGATGACACCGGAGGAAACCGAAAACGATTTTGCTTTTTTGGAATCTCTGCCCTGCAAAATCATTATCACACGCGGCAATCATGATTATTGGTGGCAGGGCATAAGCCGAATCAGGAAGCGCTTGCCCGAAAACTGTTTCGCTTTGCAGAATGATTCCATGGTCGTGGATGAAAAAATCGTTATCTCAGGCACGCGTGGCTGGCCCTTGCCCGGCTCTGCAGATTGGAAGCAGCATGATGACAAAATCCTGCAGCGTGAGGCAATGCGCCTCAGAATGAGTTTGCAGGATGCTGCAAAGCATGAGCTGCCAATAATCGCAATGCTGCATTATCCGCCGCTGCTGCGTGCGGAGCATACTGTTTTCACTGAGCTATTGAGTGAATATCAAGTCAAACACGCCATTTACGGACACCTGCACGGAC
>JAFSIU010000022.1 GCA_017439615.1 Bacillota bacterium | reverse complement strand
TGTTTATATCACAAGTCAGAATCACGGCTATGCGGTCGAGGCAGAAAGCCTGCCTTCTTCCGCAAGCGTTAATTATATCAATGTCAATGACGGCACCTGCGAAGGTGTCTGCTATGAGCTGCAAAAAGCCTTTTCTGTGCAATTCGATCCTAATGCCTGCACAGGAGCAAAAGCAAAGGGTTTTTTGTTTGATGAATTCTTGAATATGTTAGGCGGTGATGAATAATGCCGTTGAATAAGGATATCAAAAAAGTTTTGGTCATCGGCTCCGGCCCCATCGTCATCGGTCAGGCAGCCGAATTTGACTATGCCGGCACACAGGCCTGCAGCGTTCTGAAGCAGGCAGGCATCAATGTGGTGCTGGTCAATTCCAACCCTGCCACCATCATGACGGATAAGAGCTTTGCCGATGAGATATATCTTGAACCACTCACGGAAGAAAGCCTGCAGCGTATCATTGAAAAGGAACGCCCCGATAGCCTGCTGGCGTCTTTGGGTGGTCAAACAGGCTTGACCCTCGGCATGAAGCTTGCCAAAAGCGGATTCCTGCAGAAAATGGGTGTCAAACTCATCGGCACCAATGAAGAAGCTATCGACAGAGCAGAGGACAGAGAGCTTTTCAAGGAAACAATGCTTGCCATCGGTCAGCCTGTCATTCCTTCCGAAATCGCAACAGATATTGATGGCGCCGTTGCCGCTGCACAGCGTATCGGCTATCCCGTTATCATTCGTCCCGCCTTCACGCTTGGCGGCGCAGGCGGCGGTGTGGCATATGATGAAGAAGAATTCATCACCATCGCCAAAAACGGTTTGCTGCTTTCGCCTATCACACAGATTCTGGTAGAAAAATATATCTATGGCTGGAAGGAGATCGAATTCGAGGCAATGCGTGATGCCGCAGGTACTGCCATCACCATCTGCAGTATGGAGAATTTCGATCCCGTCGGCGTGCATACAGGCGACAGCATTGTTATCGCTCCTGCAGTAACTTTGTCCAATAAAGAATATCAGATGCTGCGTAATGCGGCTTTGGATATCATCACCGCGCTGAAAATTGAGGGCGGCTGCAATTGCCAATTCGCTCTCGATCCCAATAGCTTTGAATATGCAGTTATTGAGGTCAATCCGCGTCTTTCGCGTTCCTCGGCACTTGCCTCCAAGGCAACAGGCTATCCAATTGCCAAGGTTGCGACCAAAATCGCTCTCGGCTATCATCTTGATGAAATTGATAATGACATCACAGGCATTACCAAGGCCTGTGTTGAGCCTGCCGTTGATTTCACCGTCGTCAAGCTGCCCAAATGGCCTTTTGATAAATTTGTTATGGCAAGCCGCAAGCTTGGCACGCAGATGAAGGCAACAGGCGAGGTCATGGCCATCGCTCCTTCCTTTGAAGCAGCGCTTATGAAGGCGGTGCAGGGTGCTGCCATAGGTATGGAAAATCTCAATATGCCCTATATGCAGACTGTCAATATCAAGGATGAGCTGCATAATATGGACGACAGACGCGTCTTTGCCGTTTTTGAGGCATTGAAGCGTGGAATGACTCTGGATGAGATTTATGAAATCACCCGCATCGACAAATGGTTCCTTGGCAAGATCAATCGTCTGGTCGCCTACGAAGAGCGTCTGCAGAGCGAAAAGCTGACAGATGAGCTTTATCTTGAGGGCAAAAAGCTCGGCTATACAGATCATTCCATTGAAGATATCAGCGGCCAAAAGATTGCCAACAAGCTGCAGGCCTCCTACAAAATGGTCGATACCTGTGCTGCCGAATTTGCAGCGCGCACACCCTATTTTTATTCCTGCTATGAAAAGGCCTGCGAAGCAAGAGCTACCGCAAGCAGCAATAAGAAAATCATTGTTCTGGGCAGCGGCCCCATCCGCATCGGTCAGGGTATTGAATTTGACTATTCTTCCGTGCATTGCGTCTGGGCATTGAAGGAACGCGGCTATGAGGTCGTCATCGTCAATAACAATCCCGGAACAGTTTCCACCGACTATGACACAGCGGACAGACTTTATTTCGAGCCCCTGACCAAGGAATCAATTGCCAATATCCTTGATATCGAGCAGCCCGAGGGTGTTATGGTCGCCTTCGGCGGTCAGACCGCCATTGCACTCACCAAATTCCTGCACGAGCGTGGAGTCAAGGTCATGGGCACCTCTGCCGAGAGCATTGATATCGCCGAGGACGGAGAACGCTTCGATGCGCTTTTGGAAGAATTGCAGATCAAAAGACCGCAGGGCCTGACCGTTATGTCCGAAAAAGAGGCGGTCGATGCCGCCGCTGCTCTCACTTATCCCGTGCTTTTGCGTCCCTCCTATGTCATCGGCGGTCAGAATATGACTATCGCTCATTCCGCGCATGATACTGTTACATATATGCGCCGCATTCTGGCACAGGGTATAGAAAATCCCGTGCTGGTCGATAAATATATGCCCGGCATCGAGGTCGAAGTCGATGTACTTTGCGACGGCAAGGATATTCTCATCCCCGGTATTATGCAGCATGTTGAGCGCGCAGGTATTCACAGCGGCGACTCCATCGCAGTCTATCCGCCATATAATATCAATGACCGCATGATGCAGAGCATTGTCGAGGCCTCGCGCAAGCTGGCATTGGCTTTGGATATTCATGGTCTCATCAATATTCAGTTCTTGCTTTTCCAAAATGAATTATATGTTATCGAGGT
>JAFSIU010000169.1 GCA_017439615.1 Bacillota bacterium | reverse complement strand
TTTGTAACTGTCTTATGATGCCACGTCTTAATCAAGGGACTTTTTGTTTTTATTTGGAGATTGCCAGCTTTTCATCGAGGAATTCCATATCCTCGGCATCAAAGCCCGTGATATCGGTATAAAGCTTCCACAGCACAGTGGGATTATATTTGGAAAAACCGAAGGTGCCGTTGAATTTATGCTTCTTTGCCAGCTCATCGGTATATTCTGTCAGAAGGTAGGTTGTGAAATAGCCAGGCTGTATCTGTGTTACAATGGGAACAAGCTGTGCGCTTTCCAGCCATACCTCATCTCCCTGCTTGCAGATGAGAATATCTGCAATGCCGCCCAGCATTCTGGGCACCTCTGCCTGATGCGAGCAATAGTTCCCTACGGAATAGTAGATGAGCATTTCCTTGCCGTCAGCACGCTCCATAGTATCCATAGGCTGCAGCACGTGCGGATGATGGCCGATGACGATATCCACATTGCAGTCGGCAAAGATTTTTGCCCATTCCTTCTGGAAGTCATTGGGCTTATAGACATATTCGCCGCCCCAATGAGGATAGACCACAACCACATCAGCCAAACCGCGTGCTTCTTCAAGCTCAGCGATGATTTTGGATTTGGTATCATTGGTCATTTGATCAACCATCCATGGCTTGTCCTTAGGAGGAGTATAGCCATTGAGACCATAGGTATAATTGAAAATGGCAAAGCTGATGCCGTTTTGCTCGATGATTGTGATTTTATCAGCATCCTCTTTGGTGTCGTGTATGCCTAGCATTGCGATCTCGGGATATTGATCCCAATATTCGATAGTGTCGAGAACTCCCCTGCTTGTCATATCGAGACTGTGATTCGAGGCATGCAGCACAATGTCAAAGCCTGCTTCGACGATGGCATCGCCAACCATTGTGGGAGAACCAAAGGCGGGATAGCCACCATATTTGGCAGGATTGGCGGTGAAAATGGTCTCCTGATTGATGCAGGAAAGATCTGCCTGTGCAAAATATTCATTCATACCGTCAAAAAGCATAGAAAAATCATAGCTTCCGTCTGCCTGCTTGCCTGCGTTGAGAACCGTATTGTGTATCAGGTTATCACCAACAGACATAAAGCGTACTTCCTGAAGAACAGGAACAGGCGGCTCTTCAGGCATTGTGGGAATTTCCGGAGTTGTGGGAATTTCGGGTGCCGTTGTTTCGGGCTCAGGCTCTGTCAGCGGTGCTGTCGGTATTTCGGGCACCAAAGTTGTGCTGATGACACTGGTCAAATCTTCTGCTGTTACAGGAGGCGTAGCCATCCATTCACAGCCGGAGAAGGTTGCCAGGCATATTGTGATTATTATTGTAAAAAGATTGGTAAACAAATTCTTTTTCCTCATTTTCTTTTTCCTATTTCATTTTGCTCTTCAAAAATTCATAAACAAAGGCATATACTTCTTCTTTATTAAGTTCATTGAGCATCTCATGTCTGCCTTCGGGATAAAGCTGCAGAGTGATATCCTTGCAGCCTGCCTTTTCAAAAGCTTCTTTCACTGCCTTGACCTGTTTGCCATTGCCGCCGACGGGGTCTTTGTCGCCGGAAAGGAAGAGAATGGGAGTCTCTTTATTCATTTTTTCGATATTTTCCTGTTTGCCGATGAATTCCATACCACCCATCATATCAAGGAAAAGTGCGGTTGTGAAGGGAAAGCCGCAAAGCGGATCGGCAATATATTTATCAACGATGGCATTATCGCGTGTCAGCCAGTCAAAAGGTGTGCGCGCAGGCTCAAAGCCTTTATTATAGCTGCCAAAGGCAAGCTTTTGTATCAGATCGCTGTGTCCCTTGGCGCCAAGCTTTTTCTTTTGATTGTTGCCAATGAAGCCTGCCAGCTTCAGCATAAAGGGAGGCATCTGTCCCGTGCCGGAAATGATGGCAGCCTTGAAGACAGAGGGATATTTGATCAGATGCGTGCGCAGAATAAAGCTGCCCATGGAATGACCAAGCATAAAATAAGGCAGATCGGGATATTTATCGGCGGTATCCTTACGCAGATTTTCCACATCCTGAACTGCAAATTCCCAGCCCTTTTCCTCAGCAAAGAAGCAAAGCTCGGAATCATTTTTGACGGATTTGCCGTGGCCAAGATGATCATTTGCAACTACCAGAAAGCCCTTTTCTGCCATGAAGCAGGCAAAATCATTGTAGCGCTCACTATGCTCGGCAACACCGTGCGCAATCTGCAAAATGGCCTTGACCTTAGTATCAGGCAGCCAGCTTCTGATATGCAGCTGATGAGCTCCGTCTGCCGAGGGGATGAAATATTCAAGCATCTGTGTCATTTTCAAAATCTCCTTTTGATATGAAAGCATCTGTGCTACAATATTATATAGCTGTGAAGATATCATATATATTCTTAATAATAAGTTTAGCCCAATCGCAGCAACAAGTCAATAAAAGAAGGTGAAAATATGCCGTATATTCTTGCAATCGATCAGGGTACAACAAGCTCCCGTGCCATAATCTTCACTGAAAAGGGTGAGATACATTCAATGGCGCAATATGACCTGCAGCAGCACTATCCCAAAGCAGGCTGGGTTGAGCATGATCCGATGGAGATTTTGGAAACAACTTTGCTCGCTCTCGGCAATGCCATCATCAAAGGAAATGTGGCAAAAGGTGAGATCGCGGCCATAGGAATCACAAATCAGCGCGAAACGACTATCGTCTGGGACAAGCAGACGGGAAAACCTGTCTATCCTGCAATAGTCTGGCAATGCCGCCGCACCGCTGCCCTTTGTGATGAGATAAAGGCAAGCCCTCTCAGCGCATATATTCAGGAAAAAACCGGTCTTTTGCCTGATGCTTATTTTTCCGCCACCAAAATCAAATGGATCCTGGATAATATCTCCGGCGCCAGAGAACGTGCCGAAGCAGGAGAATTGCTTTGCGGCACAGTGGAAAGCTGGTTGATATGGAATCTTTCGGGCGGCAGGCATATTTCCGACTATTCCAATTGCTCCCGCACAATGCTTTTTGATATAGAAAAGCTTTGCTGGGACGAGCGCATTTGCAATGAATTGGGGATTCCTATGCAAATGCTGCCCGAGCCGGTACCGAATGCAGGAGAATATTGCTGTGTCAGAAGCGGCATAGCGGGTATTGAAGCGCTGGCAGGAGTCCCGATCTGTGGTGCAGCAGGCGATCAGCAGGCAGCTCTCTTCGGCCAATGCTGCTTTCTCGAAGGGCAGGCGAAAAACACCTATGGCACAGGCTGCTTTACCCTGATGAATATCGGCGAAAAATCTCTCCGTTCCCAAAACGGTCTGCTGACCTCCATTGCCTGGAACATAGGCGGCAAAACGACCTATGCTCTTGAAGGCAGCGTTTTCAATGGCGGCAGCTGCATACAATGGCTGAGAGACGGTCTCGGCATCATCAAAACCGCACCGCAGGTCAATGAATTGGCGGCAGAAGTCGAGGACAATGGCGGTGTTTACCTTGTACCTGCCTTCACAGGCTTAGGTGCGCCCTATTGGGATGCCTATGCCCGTGGTCTGCTCATTGGTATGACCAGAGGAACCTCAAAAGCGCATATCGCCCGTGCAGCCTTGGAGGGAATTGCCTTTCAGGTAGCGGATCTGATTGATATTATGGAACACGATACAGGCAAAAAGCTGCTCGAGCTGCGTGTCGATGGCGGTGCTGCTGCTTCGGAGCTTTTGCTGCAGTTCCAGGCAGATCTGCTGCGTACGAATATCGACAGACCTATCATGCTCGAATCCACCGCTCTGGGTGCTGCAAATCTTGCAGCTCTCGGCGCAGGTATATATAAAGAGCTTTCGGATATCGAATCTCAACGCCTCACAGAAAAGGTTTTTGCTCCGCAGGCTGATGCTGCTCTGATGCGTGGGCTTTATGCCAAATGGCATGAAGCAGTGAGACGTGCACAGGCTTGGGAGAAGATTTAAAAACAAAAGATGTTTTATGTGGGATTTTGTTGGAATAAGCAAAGAAAAAAGAAGATCTTTGTCATAAAAAGTCTTATCCACAAGAATATTGTCGTCTCAAGCAGGTTATTAACAGTTTTATCCACATTTTCCACAGAAAAGCATAAGTACTTTACCCACAGACTGTCATTAAATGCTTTATGAATTTTGAAAAAATTTTATCAGATATGCAGCAGTTAAAATGCTATATTTAGTTAGAACTGATATTGTTTGATATATATTGATCTATATTTATGCACAAACCCTGTGCACAACTCGGAAAAGTCTTTGCGTCTTTAAAAACCAAAATGTTAAAAATGAAAACCCCTGTTCAAATATCAGGGGTTTTTCTGTTTGATTCCATATTCTGCTTTGCTTTATTCTGCCGTTTCTTCATTTTTGGAAAGATATGCTTCATAGTCTGTCCGGACTTCTTCCGTATCGATTGCGGAGGCGGTGAGTTCTTCACAAACAGGTATCTCTCCGATCAGCTTGCGATAGAAATTGGCATTGGCGACCATAACATAAGAACCTACCCAGAAGGAAGCCAGACCAAAGGTGCAAAGTATAAGCAAATACCACAAGATAAAGGAGATGTCGAAAACGAAAAGCTCTGCCTTATGTCCCTTCATCAGACGTGTGGATTCCTTCATAGCAGCGAGGGCTTTGACCGCTCTATCCTCTGCCATAATGAATTGTGTCAGACGCCAGCGATATGAGAGCACGATACCAAAAACTGCAACAGCAAATATGCCGGCCAGAACAAGCAGGACATATAATATATAGCTGTCTCCGAGGCTGAACAGTGCTACCAAGAAGAAAGCGAGCAGTAATTCAGCAAGATAAAGACTAATGATAATAACTGTGAAAATGACATTCATCAGCAGGAATTGCCACATATTCTGCTTGTGTCGGAAGCCAAAGAATATTATGGAAAAGCTGCCATTGTCAGCTCCGCGGGCCGTATTCAATGCCCAGCGGAAAAAACTGAGGGTGAAGGGCAGAATGATCAATGCACCGACAACAGAAAGGATATCCACAACATTAAGCTTCCACTGAGGGATATTATAAGAGGATAGCTCGCCTGCGATATAATCCATTGGAACACCAAGCACAAGCGGAAGAATATTGTCAAAAACTGTTGCTATCAATCCGCTCACCAACATAATGGCAATAAGCAAAATCCAGCCCTTTGGATCGGCATTGCGCAGCGCTTCGCGGCTCAGCTGTTTGATCTCGGCTCTGCTCATCGAGAAATTCCTCCTTCGCCATATAAAACAAAAATATAAAAGCAATTACATTTTACTACATAATCTGCGCTTTGGCAAATTTGCCAATTATGTTGCATAATAAAGAAACAGAGCATAATGTCAGTATTCGTAAAACCGTTATTCTTATGAAACAAACCCTGCATCAGATACTTGATGCAGGGTTTGTTTATTCGGGAAATTGATGTGACATCTGCAAATAAATTATGATTTATTGGTCTGTCAAATGGGCTTCGCCCGAGAATTATGGAGTCCATTTTCCGTTATTTCGGCGAAGTGCTTCCCTGATATGTCTAACCCAACATTTTAGATTATAAGGAGTGTTGATTTTTACATTCGTAAAATCGGCTTTTGTAGATTTTTAAACGATATTACACCAAAAAGGGTAGTATCATAAGCCACTATATTATGAAGCCTCTGCGTTAAAGCAGAGGCTTTTGCTTGCGGAAAAGCTTTTGCTTATGATATACTGAAAAAAAGGAGTGATACTGATGGATTTTGAAAAGATAATTGATTTGGTAAAAAGCGCCAGGAATATCATCGCCGAGCAAAGCGAATTGCATATCGAAACCAAGGGTGAAGCAGATTTTGTTACCGCTGTTGATTTCGCCATCAGCGATTTTTTGAAAGCTGAGCTGCAAGCGCTCACTCCTGAAATCGGCTTTCTGTCGGAGGAAGAAGAAGGCAAAATCTCTGATGCCTGCTGGATACTCGATCCCATTGACGGAACCACCAATCTGATCTATGGCTATAATCTGAGCTCAGTTTCACTTGGACTTTATATAAACGGTGAAATCATTTTTGGTGTGGTCTATAACCCCTTTACTGATGAGCTTTTCACTGCCGAAAAGGGCAAGGGCGCATTCTTGAACGGCAAGCGCCTGCAGGTAAGCTCCCGCCAAAGCCATGAGGCATTGATAGAATTCGGTGCGGAATGCACACATAAGGAAAATGCAGAGAAAAATTTCCGTCTTGCCTGTGAGATTTTCTGTCATTGTGTTGACCTGAGAAGAATATGCTCCTCGGCACTTGACCTTTGCTATATCGCAGCAGGAAGAATTGACGGATATTTCGAAAAACTGCTCAAGCCCTGGGATATTGCGGCAGGCTCTCTCATTTTGCAGGAGGCAGGCGGCAGGATCAGCGATTTTGCAGGTGAGCCGCTGCAATTTGCACTGCCATCTTCTGTTATCGCAGGGAATACCGCAACCTTTGAATATCTGCTGCAAACGATAAAGAAACACGAGGTATAAGCTATGATGAAAATGAATGATATCGGCGAGACCAATCAGCATTATAAAGCGATTTCGGCACTCTCTGTTTCCATCACTCTGGCACTTTTGCAGGCATATCTGATGCTTATTTTCAGCGGACTGGATGTTTTCAATTTCTCTATGCTGCAAAGTGATGCGCTTCGTTATATCGTTCAGGTAGTGCTGCAGCTTGTTATTTTCGCAGGACTTTATGCCGCTGTTTATTTCACGGTCAAGACCTTCTATTGCCGCAAATGGATAAAAGAGAATAAGCATATCTGGGTGCAGGGCACCTGGCTGCATATTCACAGCAAGAACAATATACGTGTCGGTACAGTGGAGATCGAGCAGAATTTCAACACCATCAGTGCACAGGGACATAATATCTGCCCCAAGGGCGGACAGGCTCCCGGACAAAAGAGAAAAATCACCACCTGGTATTATACTATGGCGCAGGTGATGGACGACAAACTGGCAAGAGATTTTTTGGGCTGCTATACAGCCAATGAAATGGAGACAATGACCAGCAAGGACGGCATACATATGCTGAAGATTCTGCCCCCGC
>JAFSIU010000168.1 GCA_017439615.1 Bacillota bacterium | reverse complement strand
TGAATGATACCAAAACCCCTGTTTTTGCGGCTATAAGCTCAATTGTTGTCAATATCATTCTGAGCATTATACTTGTAGATGTTATGCAGCAGGGTGGACTTGCGCTGGCATATTCCATCTGCGGCATTGTCAATATGATTCTGCTTTTGATTTTCCTCTATATGAAGATAGGCGATTATGGTGTCAAACCGTTTTTAATCTCTATGCTGAAAATCTCAGCCGCTTGCATCATAATGGGACTGGCTGTCAGCCTTGTTTCATCGGGATGGGAAATGCTGTTTGGTACAGGCAGCAAATTTGCTCAGCTCTTTGAGCTTTTGTTTGCCATAGGAATCGGTGCAGGTGTTTATTTTGGTACTACTTTTCTGTGGAAAATGGAGGAATGCCGTCAGGTTTGGGGTATTTTCTCCCGCAGATTGAAAAGGAAAAAGAGCAAAAGCAATGCTTGATAATTAATTCTTATCCGAAAGGAAGATCAGTTTAAATGCAAATGGATAATATTCGTAATTTTTGTATCATTGCTCATATCGACCATGGTAAATCTACATTGGCAGACCGTATACTTGAGTATACGGGTGCTGTTGCATCTCGTGATATGGAGGCGCAGCTGCTTGATAATATGGAGCTTGAACGCGAAAGAGGCATCACTATCAAGCTGCAGACCGTGCGATTGAAATATAAAGCAGACGATGGAAAGGAATATTTGCTCAATCTCATTGATACTCCCGGTCATGTCGACTTTTCCTATGAGGTTTCTCGCTCTCTTGCTGCCTGTGAGGGTGCATTGCTGGTCGTTGATGCTGCACAAGGTATTGAGGCACAGACTCTTGCCAATGTTTATATGGCACTTGATCACGACCTTGAGCTTATCCCTGTTATCAATAAGGTTGATCTGCCCGCAGCAGATCCAGAAGGTGTAAAGCAGCAGATTGAGGAAGTAATCGGACTTGATACAAGTGAGGCGGTACTTGCTTCTGCCAAGACAGGTCTTGGTACACATGAGATTCTGGAGAAAATCGTTAAGCTTATCCCTCCGCCCTCAGGCGATAAAGAAGCTCCTTTGAAGGCTTTGGTTTTTGATTCCTATTTTGATATCTATCGCGGAACTATTCCTTATGTTCGTGTTATTGACGGCGAGCTGAAAAAAGGTGCTAAGCTGAAAATGATGAATACCGGCGCCGTGCTTGATGTTACCGAAGTCGGTGCCTTCACACCTGCCCAAAAACAAATGGACAAGCTTTCTGCAGGTGAAGTAGGGTATTTTGCTGCTGCCATCAAAAATATTCAGGATACCCGTGTAGGTGATACTGTTACCGATTTCAATAATCCGACTCCTTTCCCGCTTTCAGGCTATCGTCCTGCAGTACCGATGGTTTATTGCGGCCTTTATCCTGTTGAGAATAATGACTATAATGATCTGAAGGATGCATTGGAAAAGCTGCAGCTCAATGATGCTTCACTTATTTATGAGCCTGAAGTTTCCGTTGCCCTTGGTTTCGGTTTCCGCTGCGGTTTCCTGGGACTTTTGCATATGGAGATCATCAGAGAGCGTCTTGAACGCGAATATGGGCTCAATTTGCTGATTACTGCACCTTCTGTTAATTATCGTGTTACCAAAACAGATGGCGAAGTCGTCAATATTGACAATCCCACCAAGCTTCCCGATGCAAATGACAGGCTTTATATCGAAGAGCCTTTTGTCCGTGCAACCATTATGGTTCCAAAGGATTTCATCGGTCCCATTATGGAGCTTGCCAATGACAGACGTGGTGTTTTCGGGAATATGGAATATATCACTCCCACCAGAGTTATGCTGACTTATGAGATACCGCTGTCTGAAATCATTTACGATTTCTTTGATAAACTGAAATCTTCCACCAAAGGTTATGCCTCTTTGGACTATGAGCTTTATGGATACAAGCAGACCGATCTTGTAAAGCTGGACATTTTGGTCAATGAACAGCCTGTTGATGCTCTTTGCTGCATTGTGCATAAAGACAAAGCCTATGTACGAGGTCGTGCTTTAGTCGAAAAACTGCGTTCTCTTATTCCGCGTCAGCTTTTTGATGTACCTATTCAGGCGGCTTTGGGTAATAAGGTTATCGCCCGTGAAACTGTCAAGGCTCTCCGCAAGGACGTTCTTGCTAAGTGCTATGGTGGTGACATCTCGCGTAAGCGCAAGCTGCTCGAAAAGCAAAAAGAAGGTAAAAAGAGAATGAAACAGGTCGGATCCGTTGAGATCCCGCAGGAAGCTTTCATGGCTGTTTTGGAAATAGAATAGGTGAATTTTTGAATGAAGAAAAAAGCTATACAATCACTTTATGTCCATATTCCGTTCTGCATACAAAAATGCAATTATTGCGACTTTGTTTCTTATCCGCTCAAGGATTGCAATGAGCTTTGTGCTGAATATGGTCCATTGCTCGTTAAAGAGCTGGTGCTTTATGACAGAGAGTATGATTTTTCACGTCTAAAAACCATTTATATCGGTGGCGGAACTCCCACAATATATCCTGATCTGCTTTCGTTGATATATTATCTTCCGCAGCCCAAGAGCGAGTTTACTGTTGAGGCAAATCCCGGAACGGTATCCTATGATCAGCTGCGTGATATGAGACAAATGGGCGTAAACCGTATTTCTTTCGGTGTGCAATCCTTCAATGATGCAAGGCTTGGGCAGATGGGCAGGCTTTATTGCAGGAAGGATGTCAAGGATGCTGTCTATATGGCAAAAGAAGCCGGATTTGAAAATATCAGCATTGATATGATGTATGGTCTTCCCGGACAAACCAGTGAGGAATGGGAAGATGAATTAGAACAGGCAATCGCACTTAAAGTCCCGCATATTTCTGCTTATGCTTTGACCTTGGCTTCGGGAACACCATGGTCAGAAGCAGTACGCCGCGGTGAACTTAGTGTGAATGATGATCTTGCGGGCGATATGCTTATGCATACCCGTCAGCAGCTGAAAAATGCAGGCTATAATCAATATGAGATATCCAATTTCAGCTTTCCCGGCTATGAGTGCGAGCATAATATCAATTATTGGAAGCGCGCCAATTATCTTGGCATCGGCATCAATGCCTCCTCCTGTATAGATGATTATCGCTTTACCAATTTGCAGGGCAGAGAATATGCCGATGCTATCAATGAAGGGCATAAGCCTGTTGCTTCTTCTGAGTTATTGACAGTCAGAGAAATGATTTCCGAAACTATTTTTCTGATACTTCGCACGGACAGAGGTCTGAATCTCAGAGAATTCAAGGCTCAGTTCGGTGTTGATATCATGGAAATGTTTAGCTCTGAGATAATACGCCTTAAGGCACTGGGGCTTTTGATCGAGCATAATGGTTATCTTCAGCTTACTGAAAAGGCCTTGCCCGTTGCGAATCAGGTCTTCTGCCGCTTTGTCTGACAAGAAAGGAGAAATTCTATGCGTTACGGTTTCATTGGAGCAGGAAATATGTGCTCAGCTATTATCAAAGGAATGGCTGCTGCCGAAATATATGTATATGACATTTACAGAGAAAAATGCGAAGCTTTGGGTAGCAAAGTCAATGTTTGTGCCGATAATAATGAAGTTATCGCAAATGCTGATATGCTGATTTTGGGTGTCAAGCCCAATATGCTGCAAGGTTTTTTTGATGCTCATAAAGCTGCACTTCAGGAGCATAAACCACTGCTGGTTTCTCTTGCAGCAGGGAAGACCATCGATTTTCTCGAAGAGTGCATTGGTGTCGATATGCCTGTTGCGCGTGTTATGCCGAATATCAACAGTGTTTGTATGTCTTCCACCACAGGCTATTGCTGCAATAAATTGGTAAATGCCGAGCACAAGAATCAGATCGAAGAGCTTTTTGGCAATATCGGTACCGTTATGGAAATCGCTGATGAAAGTAAATTCCCTGTCTTTACCGCATTGGCAGGCTCCTCTCCCGCATTTTGCTATATGTATATTGATGCTCTTGCCCGCGCTGGTCAAAAGGCGGGAATGAGCAGGGATCAGGCTTTGCAGATTGCTGCTGAAACGGTTCTTGGTTCTGCAAAGATGATTTTAGCAAGTGAAGAGCATCCCTTTGCCCTTATTGACCGCGTTTGCTCTCCCGGTGGTACCACTATTGAAGGTGTCAGCGTTTTGCAGAAGGAAAGCTTTGAGTCTATCATTAATTCCGCAATCGAAGCTGTGATTGAAAAGGATAAAACGCTTGCACAAAAATAATTATATTGTTGGATAACAGATGAAAAATTTTTCATCAAAAAGACAAATTTCAGTTGATTATTCTATCAATTTCAAGTATAATAAATGCCGTAGCAATTTAGGGCCTATAGCTCAGCGGTAGAGCCACCGGCTCATAACCGGTCGGTCCTTGGTTCGATCCCAAGTGGGCCCACCACCTTAAGCGGCAGTTTTCTGCCGCTTATTGTTTTTTTACGAAAGCTTTTGGAGGGAATATGACAGAGAGAATATCAAATCTGCAAAACTTAATGAAACAAAACAGCTATGATTTGCTCATCATAGCTCCGTCTGCAGATATGCGTTATCTGTGCGGCTTGAATATCCCTGCTGATGAGCGTTGTGAGTTGCTGCTGGTTTATGCCGATAAAAAACCTGTTGTGCTGCTTTCTCAGCTTTATCTTGGTGAAGGTGAGGCTCTGAAGCCTGATTTTGATGTAGTTTTCACAAGCAGCAGCTTGAATTATGATGAAGCATTAAGACAGCTCTTGCCGACAGGAAAGTTGAAAATCGGAATAGATAACAGAATGTGGGCAGTGCAGCTTCTGCGTCTGCAGCAGATTTTGAATAAGGAGTGCGAATTTCATCCTGCCTCTTTCTTGCTTGATGAAATGCGTGTAACTAAATCTGCCGATGAATTGAAGAAAATGCAGAAAGCAGGTTCAATCGCTGCAGAAGCATGGAAAAATGCCATCAAAACTCTGCATCTGGGCATGACAGAAAAGGAATTGGCTGCCGAACTCGAGATCGAAATGAAAAAGCTCGGCGCAGAAGCACTGTCTTTTGATACAATTGTTGCATTTGGCAAAAATGCTGCTCTGCCGCATCATGTTTCTGATGATACCCGGCTTTGCGAGAATCAATTTGTGCTTACGGATTTTGGCTGTGTTTATGACGGCTATTGCTCTGATATTACCCGTACAGTTTGCTTCGGCGAGGCAGATGACAGGATGAAAGAAATATATAATAAAGTTTTGTTTGTCAAGAACGGAGTCAAAGCTGCCTTGAAAGAAAGAATGCGGACGAGTGAGGTCGAATCACTTGCCCGTGAGCTTTTTGGGGAATATGAGCCTGCCTTCATCCATCGCATCAGTCATGGTCTGGGAATGTATGTTCATGAGGCCCCTCATTTTTCACTCACATCGCAAGATGTTTTGCAGCTTGGAATGGTATTTTCCGTTGAGCCGGGGTTATATTATCTTGATGATTTGGGCGTCAGAATTGAAGATGCTGTTGCAATCACAGAAAACGG
>JAFSIU010000167.1 GCA_017439615.1 Bacillota bacterium | reverse complement strand
TTGTCTTCTGCCCCGTTGCCAATGAGAAGGTGCAAAAACTACTTGAAATTTTAAGGAGGTACTGATTGTGGGTACTTTTATGGCAAAAGCCTCGGAAGTGCAGAGAAAATGGTATATTCTCGATGCAACCGATAAACCCCTTGGTCGTTTGGCAACCGAAGCGGCCAGAATTCTTCGCGGCAAGCATAAGCCGATCTTCACTCCCCATGTTGACACCGGTGATTTCGTTATCATCATCAATGCTGAGAAAGCTCTTCTCACCGGCAAAAAATTGGAACAGAAAATGTATTATCGTCATTCCGGTTATCCCGGTGGTTTGAAAGAAACCAATTATGCCACTTTGATGGCAACAAAGCCCACCTTCGCAGTTGAAAAGGCTGTCAAGGGCATGCTTCCTCACAATACCTTAGGTCGCCAGATGGCCTCCAAGCTCAAGGTCTTTGCAGGTCCTGAACATGTTCATGCCGCACAGAAACCCGAAGTTTGGGAATTTTAGAAGGGAGGATATGTAAGTGGCTAAGAAAGAAACTGTTAAATTCTACGGCACAGGCCGTCGCAAAAACGCTATCGCCAGAGTTTGGGTTATGCCCGGCAAAGGCAATATTGTTGTCAATGACAAGGATGTAGAAACCTATTTCTGCAAAAAGACTCTTACCATGATCGTAAGACAGCCCCTCGAATTGACCGAAAACCTTGATAAATATGATGTTATCGCAACCGTCAAGGGCGGCGGTATCTCCGGTCAGGCCGGTGCAGTCCGTCACGGTATCGCTCGTGCACTCGTTGCTGCCGATGCAGAACTTCGTCCCGCTTTGAAGGCCGCAGGCTTCATGACCCGTGACCCCAGAATGAAGGAAAGACGCAAGTACGGCTTGAAAAAAGCCCGCAAAGCAAGCCAGTTCTCCAAGAGATAATTTGCTTATCAAAAACCCTGCAATTTTATTGCAGGGTTTTTTCTTTGCTCAAAATCTTTTTTATGTGGATTTATTTTAGGTGTCATTGCAGGTAAAGTATCTTATTATGAGTTTTCTTTTAGCGCGGCATTGACATTGTGGATAGAAGCATTTGTTCAAGGAACTATGCTATACGGGTTTGCAGAGATTATTAAACTTTTACAAGAATTAAAAGACAAATAAAAAGATAAAGTGGTATATATGTAATATACCACTTTATCTTTTAACAAATTTATTATCTTCTGCTTAAAAAAGAGTTAAATTTTTTTCGCTATTATGTTATAATCAATCTGCTATGCATTGCATGGCAAATCATTCTCTGTGATGAAGGAAAAGAAAATGGATTTTGAAAAGAAAAAGAAAGTAATAGCCCTGCTGAAGTTTTTGGCTCTTGTGCTGGTGGTTGCCGGTGTGCCCTTTTTGATTTACAAACTGGTGCCGACTGTTTCCTATTATCTGAATAATGTAGAGGAATTCGATGCCATGCTGATGGAAAATGCCGGCAAGGGCATTTTCATCTATATCGCGGCACAGATCTTGCAGGTCGTCATCGCCATCATCCCCGGCGAGGTAGTGCAGATCGCAGGCGGTTATGTTTATGGCGTTTGGGGCGGCGTGCTGCTTTCTCTCGTTGGTATTACCATCGGCTCCTTCCTTGCCTTCCGTGTTTCCCGCTTCCTCGGTCGTGATGCTGTTTGCCTTTTCTTTAAGGAAAAGGATGTTGCCAAGGTCGAGCACTATTTTCAGGGTAAAAAAGGCGGTGCAACCATTTTCGCACTTTTCCTTATTCCCGGTATGCCCAAGGATTTGCTGGTCTATGTCGCAGGTCTTTCAGGTATGAATGAAAAGCGTTTTTATATCCTCTCTATGCTGGGCAGAATCCCCGCACTTGTCGGCTCAATGATTATGGGTACTCTGCTTCAGGACAGAGAATTCACTACCCTTATCATCTTTGCTGCCATCGTTTGCGTGATATTTGTTGTCTGTGTCATTTTCAGAGAAAAGCTGTTCACATTGGTCGACAGAATGAAGGACAAATTGAGTAATAAATAACATAAACAAGGCATAAGCTTTCACGGAGGTGAGCTTATGCCTTTTCTTTTTTGTATGAAAATCCCCAAATGGATATATGCTCTTTGTGCTCTTGTTATCGCCTTTGCGGTTGTGAATGCTCTGCTGCAGGTGCCTGCGCTGGAGGCAACTTCCTATGCCCTGGCAGGAAGAACAATAGTCATTGATCCCGGCCACGGCGGTTTTGATCCCGGTGTGCTCGGCTGTACGGGCAGTAAAGAAAAGGACATCAATCTGCAGGTATCAAAGCTGCTTGCCCAATTCCTGCGTGAAGGTGGCGCCCATGTGGTGCTGTTGCGTGAGAGCGACAAAGCACTCGCCGAAACCAAGCAGGAGGATTTGGCCGAGAGAGTCAAAATTGCCCACGAATCCGAAGGCGAAATATATCTCGCCCTTCATTGCAATGCCTTTGAAAAGGATTCTCCATGGCAGGGGGCGCAATGCTTCTATCATTCCAAAAGTGAGGCGGCTCTTGCTTTGGCAGAGGAAATACAAAAAAGCCTCCAAAGCAGTCTGCAGAACACAGATCGTGCCGCCCTTGCCCATGACACAACTTATATATTGAAAAATCTGCAAATCCCCGCTGTGATCATCGAAATGGGCTTTCTCTCCAATCGCGAGGAAGAGGCAAATCTTATGAATCCCGAATATCAGCACAAAATGGCATGGGCGATATATGTGGCGCTTTGTCATTATTATTCATCAGCAGAGCAGGGGACTGTGGATGATATTATAAATACGGAAACCGATAACAAATAAAGCAGGCAAAAGCCTGCTTTATTTGTTAAAATTTTGTTGATTAAAACTTTTCTTTCAGCCTTTCATATTCATCAAAGGCATAATTATCCGTCATACCGGAGATATAATCGCAAACTGCTAAATCGAGGTTTGCATCACGATAATCAAGCCGCATTTCCTGCGGATTTTCCTTGAAATAGGCATACATCTGCAAAATCTTTTCGCGTATATTGCCTTCCTCTTCCATTGCCTCTTCACGCAGATAGACATTCTTGAAAAGATAATCTCTGAGCTCCATCAATGCGGCAAAGGCTTGCTCAGACATACCGATTTTGCCTGTTTTCTCGCTGGTTTTGATCATGTCCAACACCATGGCATTGATACGCTCGCTGTTGCGCTCGCCAAAAAGCTGCAGGGGCTTTTTCGGCAGGGAATTAATGGTGATAAGCCCTGCGCGTAAAGCATCATCAATATCATGATTGACATAGCCGATGCGGTCGGCAATTCGCACGATCTGTCCCTCAAGAGTGAAGGGGAGACCATCGCCCGTGTGATTGAGAATTCCATCCTTGACCTCGGCGGTCAGATTCAGTCCTTGCCCATCTCTTTCCAAAAGCTCAACCACTCGGATACTCTGGCTGTTATGGCTGAAGCTGTTATTCATCAGCTGAAGGGTGCGTTCACCCGCATGCCCGAAGGGAGTATGCCCAAGGTCATGACCGAAGGCTATCGCCTCTGTCAGATCCTCATTCAGCGAGAGTGCTCTTGCAATGGTGCGCGCGATTTGCATAACCTCCAGCGTATGTGTCATTCTGGTACGGAAATGATCACCCTTGGGTGCAACAAAAACCTGCGTTTTATGCTTCAGTCGGCGGAAGGACTTGCTGTGAATTATCCTGTCTCTGTCCCGCTGATAGCAGGTACGCATCGGACATTCTTCTTCAGGTATGCTTCTGCCGCGGCTCTTGTCCGCGTGCATTGCCTTTTCGCTGAGAAGCAGATATTCTTTTTTCTCCCAATCAATTCTCATAGCATTTCTCCTTATACAAAAATTTTAACATAAAGCGGAATATATTACAAGATGCGCCTCACTACTTGTAAATTGAACTGAAATATTATATACTTAATAAATAATTCAGTTCGTTCGGAGGCATTTTTATGACTATCGCCGTTTATGCGGGAACTTTTGATCCTGTAACAAATGGACATCTTGATATAGCTGTTCGCGCAGCAGGCTTGTTTGACAAGCTTTATGTTGCGGTTGCACAGGAAACCGGCAAGAATACACTCTTTTCTTTGGAAGAAAGAGTCCAGCTTATCCGTCAGGAATTAAGTGGTGTGGCAAATATTGAAGTTGTTTCTTTTGATGGCTTACTGGTCGATTTTGCACATAAAATCGGAGCAAACACCATCGTTCGTGGCCTACGGGCAGTTTCCGATTTTGATATCGAATTGCAGATGGCGCTTATGAATAAGGAAATGGCAGCGGATCTCGAAACTGTGTTCCTTCCCACATCTCCGCAATATCTTTTCATCAGCTCCAGCATTATCAAAAATGTCGCATCCCTGCAGGGAGATATCTCGCGTCTGGTGCCCGAAAGAGTACTTTTGGCATTAGAAAAAAAACTTTCTCAGATTTAGGAACAAAATGCTTTTTAAAAGCGTCCATATCAAATATTATCAAGAGGAGGTAAATCATGATAAAAAGAACAAGCCCCGTGCTTCTGCTCATGTTCATACTCCTCTTTTTTTGTGCACAAAAAACCTTTGCCTATGAGCTTAGCTCACCATCAACCTATCAGATAAGGCACAGCATAACGGTCAGTAATGACACAGATACCTTTGCCCGTAATATTTATGTTACAGTACCGCTTATAAATGAAGAACAACCTGTATATCAGCATATTCTCGGACAAAGGTATAGCACTGAGCCGCTGATGGTCTTTACCAACAAAGAACATCAGCTGTTTGCCTTGTTTAATATCGCAAGCCTTGCTCCGCAAAGCAGCAAGGAAATCAATGTGGACTATTTTATTGAGAACAGCTCCTTGAAGTATAATATCGATGCCAAAAGTCTTTCCTCGCATGATGTATCTGCTGTTGATCCCAAATATATTATGCCGGAACAGGGCATAGAAAGTGATAGCAGCGATATCATGCGCTATGGCGCAGAATTTCTGCAAAGCGGTGACAAGAATCTTTACAGTCTGGCGAAAAAAGCTTTCGCTGATGTCAATTTGTATATGACCTATGAAGAGCGTGATGATGACCGTACGGGAGCATTGGCGGCATTGCAAACAGGCAGAGGCACCTGTGTGGATTATTCTCAGCTTTATGCAGCGGTGTTGCGTGCAATGGGAATTCCCGCACGACTGCAAACAGGCTATGTTTATGAGCCGGCAATGCATACATCAGATCCCTATGTTAATATCGAAGAGGGTTATATCGATTTATCTATGCTTGCGCATACTTGGGTTGAGTTTTATATTCCCGAAGCAGGCTGGATAATTGCAGATCCCACTTTTTCCTATACCATCAATATTCTCGGCAATGAACAGAAATTGGTGGATTGGGATTATTTTGCCAATATCTCTCCTGCTCGCAGATATTTATATTTCAGCAGTACTGCCAATATTGATGATATTAAGTATGAATATATGGGGGCTGATATAACAGTCAGTGTTCAGCCGAAGCTTTATATCAATGTTTCCTATTCTCATTTCAATGATACAATAGGCCATTGGGCGGCAGCAGATATCAATGCTCTTTATGAAAGCAATTTGCTGGTCGGTGTGTCAGATTATATCTTTGCCCCTGAACAAAAGGTTACCCGTGCCGAAATGGCAGTTTTGCTGCACCGTATTCTGAAGCCCGAAACCCCTGCATATCACGGTTTCAGTGATATTGATGCAAATGCATGGTATGCGCCATATATTGCAAATGTTGCTCAGGGAGGCTTGATGGTAGGTTCGGATGGCTTATTCCGTCCTGAAGCAAATTTGACCCGTGCCGAAATGGCGGCTATTTTGTGCAGGCTGCTTGCCTTGCCGGAGACTGATGATAAATTGCCGTTTAAGGATATTGATGCTTCACATTGGGCAGCAGGAGCTGTCAGTTCTCTTTATAATGCAGGCTTGATTGCAGGCTATTCCGATACAGTTTTTGCTCCCGATGCCGAGTTGACAAGAGCAGAAATGGCAGCCTTTATCAACCGTGCTCTTAAATATCGCGGTGCAAACTAAAGCAATCAAAAGCGGGGCGGATAAGCTTTGAATAAAGAATCCTAAACAACTATAAGACCGTAGCTGCGATCGTTGTTTTTGCTTCTTTTAGCTTAATGAAATAGCCCCGCTTTGTTCAAGAGAAGACTATTCCGACTTATCCGCTTTTTCATCAGCTATCCTGCGGGCGAAATACCGCAGGCACGGTCAGAATCCTTCTCGTTGCTATTATATCCATTGAGCTTTAGTATATTATGCCACATTTTGGGAAAAATCTAAGCGTGAATCAATGCACGCTTTTTCTTTGTGCTTATTTAAGCAAAAGTGCTACAAAAGAAGGAAAAATGCTATTTTTAGCGAATTTAGAAAGCAAAACTTTTCAGGAAAGGGAGTGTCTGTTTGGCAGGATTGATACCGCAAGAGATCATTGAAGAAATCAATCGCAGAGTCGATATTCTTGATCTTGTCGGCCGCTATGTTTCTTTGCGCCGGACAGGCAGAAATTATATCGGTCTGTGCCCTTTTCATAATGAGGATACTCCATCTTTTACTGTTACTCCGGATAAGCAGATATGTTATTGCTTTGGATGTCAAAAGGGTGGAGGGCCAATCAATTTTCTGATGGAGATCGAAAACCTGAGCTTTGTCGAAGCAGCCAGAAAGCTGGCAGCGGAGCTTGGTATTGTTATCCCCGAAAAAGCTCTTTCTCCTCAGGAGGAAAAAAAACGTCAGGAACGCAATCAGATTTTCAATATGCATAAGCTGGCAGCGGAATTTTATGCCGCGCAGCTTGCCAATAACGCAAATTCAAGAATCGCAATCGAATATATGAAAAAGCGAGATATCCCACAAGAGCTTGCCAAAAGCTTTATGCTTGGTTATGCCCCCGACAATGATTGGGAAGCGCTTTGCCGACATTTGCAGAAAAAAGGCTATAGCTATGCCTTGATAGAAAAAGCTGGTCTTGGTGGCAAAAGTGCCAAAACAGGCAAGCTTTATGACAAATTCCATTCAAGACTCATTTTCCCGATTTCTGATTATAAAGGACAAGTGATTGCTTTTGGCGGCAGGATAATCGGGGATGGAACTCCGAAATATCTTAATTCCACCGAAACCCCTATTTATAATAAATCTGCCAATCTTTTTGGTCTGCATCAGGCAGGAAGCAATATACGCAAGCTCGATCGGGCCGTGATCATGGAGGGCTATATGGATGTGCTCATGGCGCATCGCTATGGTGTTAATAATGCCGTTGCCTCACTTGGAACAGCTCTGACCAAAGAGCAGGCTCAGCTGCTGCGCCGCTATACCGATAAGGTGCTGCTTGCCTATGATGGTGACAACGCAGGTCAAAAAGCCTCATTGAGAGGTATTGAGATTTTGCGTGCTGCCAATTTTGATATCAAGCTGATAACTCTTCCGAATGGAATGGATCCGGATGATTTTCTCAAAAAAGAAGGCAAGGAAGGCTGGGATAATTATGTCGCACATAATTCTTTGGGAGTGCTTGAGTTTTTGCTGAATGCGGCACTGCAGAAATTCGACAAGCAAAGCGTTCATGGCAAAAGCAGTATCGTATCAGAACTTTTGCCTGCCATTGCCAATACGCAAAGTGTTGTTGAAAGAGACAGCTTCATTCGTCTTATGGCGGATAAGCTCGGAGTGCTTCCAGAGACTGTTTATGCAGATCTGCGTAAAAGCGGCTTGAAAATCGCAGCGCCCAAAGCTGCTGCGGCTAAAGCTGCTCCGCTTAATATAAATCTCAGCAGCAAGACCGCGCCGCTTTTGCGTATTGCGATCGAGAACAAAAAGGTTTTCGATAAGGTGGAAGCAGAACTTGGACTCGATTTCTGGAACACAAAAGCAGAATGTCTGCTTGCAGCTGTTGTAAAAGCCAACTATTCTGACTATAATTGGCAGCCTGCAACACTTTTGGAGAAAATTGATGAAATGCAAGCAGGAAATCCGCAAGATTTAGCTAATATTAAAGAAGAAAATACAAGAAAATCTGTTCAAAATGAAGGTATAAAGCAATTTTTGTTGAAATTATTAAGCAAGGAATTTCCCGAGGACAATAATTTGCGTTTGGCGGATGAATATATCCGAGGAGTGAAGATTGCAATTATTCAGCAGGAAATCAATAATATGCTTGAACGTCTCAAAAACGGCGAAGCAGATCCTGAGCTTTTGAGCGCATTGACAGAAAGTCAAAAACAGATGCAAGCCCTGCGAAGAACAGGGAATTGAAAGAGAGGTTTCTTTTTTGGTAGAGAATAACAAGCCCGATGCAGTGAAAAATTTTATAGAGTCCGTGAAGCAAAAAGGGCAAACCTCATATGGTGATATCATGGATTCATTGTCTGAGGTCGATCTCACTCCCGATCAGATCGAGGAGGTCTATGAGCAGCTTGCGCAAATGGGAATTGCCGTTAGCGGTCCTGCTGAAGATAGCCTTGACACACTTGAGCCTGATGACAATGCTATTTTGGCAGAAGAAGCAGAGGCCGAAGCTGAACCTTTGGATCTGGATCTTTCTGTGCCCAAAGGAGTTGCTATCGATGATCCTGTCCGTATGTATCTCAAGGAAATCGGTCGTGTGCCCTTGCTGACTGCTGAGGAAGAAATCGTTCTTGCTCAGAAAATGGAAGATGGCGATGAAGAAGCACGCAAACAGCTTGCCGAAGCAAATCTCCGTTTGGTCGTCAGTATTGCAAAACGTTATGTCGGCAGAGGTATGCTTTTCCTCGATTTGATTCAGGAAGGTAATCTCGGTCTTATCAAGGCAGTTGAAAAATTTGACTACCATAAAGGCTACAAGTTTTCAACTTATGCCACTTGGTGGATCCGTCAGGCTATAACCCGCGCTATTGCAGATCAGGCACGTACCATTCGTATCCCTGTGCATATGGTCGAAACCATCAACAAGCTGACCCGTGTTCAGCGTCAGCTGATTCAGGAGCTCGGTCGCGATCCCTTGCCCGAGGAAATTGCCAAAGATATGGATATCCCTGTTGAAAGAGTCCGCGAAATCCTGAAGATATCGCAGGAGCCCGTTTCCTTGGAAACTCCTATCGGCGAAGAAGAAGACAGCCATCTCGGTGATTTTATCGAAGATGAAGAAGCTCCCGCCCCTGCGGAAGCTGCCTCCTTCCTGCTTATGCGTGAACAGCTTGAGGATGTTTTGAATACCCTTACGCCCAGAGAAGAAAAGGTGCTGAAGCTGCGTTTCGGTCTCGAAGATGGCAGAAGCCGCACTTTGGAAGAGGTAGGTCAGTATTTCGGCGTTACCCGTGAGCGTATCCGCCAGATAGAAGCAAAAGCTCTGCGTAAGCTCAAACACCCCAGCCGCAGCAGAAAACTCAAGGATTTTCTTGATTAACCAAGCTGAAAAAGAGAGAATGTCAATTCTCTCTTTTTTGTTTTATAAAAGATATTTTATATATTTGGTACCAAAAAACTTGTGAGACAAATCTTGTATTTTGAGCGACTTTCTGTCAAAAAAGACATTTTAATTGCATTTCTCGGGAAATATGTTATAATCATATTATTAGAATGCTAAACTACTATAATTATCTGCATTTTAAATTTATTTTTATAGGAGAATGTTATGCTGATTGTAAAAAGCTACGATGAAGCGATTCGCGAGATTCCTGAATTTTATAAAGAATTGCCCTTGCAGACAGAAACTGTCACAATTGAAGCTGCACTCGGCAGAGTTTTGGCAGAGGATGCATGTGCAGGGGAGGATATCCCACATTTTTGCCGTTCTACCGTTGATGGCTGGGCTGTCAAGGCTGCTGACACCTTTGGGGCCAGCGATGCTTTCCCCGCTATTTTGAAAATTGGCGGCGAGGTGGAAATGGGCAAGAAACCTGCCGTTTGTGTTGAAAAAGAAAAGGCTTGCTATGTTCCTACCGGTGGTTGGGTGCCTGAAGGTGCAGATGCGGTCGTTATGATAGAATTCTGCGAAGTCCTGAAGGACGAACTGCTTGTGTATAAACCGGTTTCTCCCGGCGCAAGTATGGTTTTTCGCGGTGATGATGCCAAAGAAAATCAGGTTATCGTTCCCAAAGGCACTTTGCTCGGAGCAAAGGAAATCGGTACTCTGAGTGCGCTTGGTTTTGCTGAAGTCAAGGTTTTGTGCCGTCCTGTTGTCGGCATCATTTCCACCGGCAATGAAATCGTTGACAGTGCAACACCCTTTGATCCTGAAAAAGCACAGATGCGCGATGTCAATCGCTATCTTGTGTCTTCTCTTATCACTCAATGGGGTGGTGTGCCTCGTTTCATTGCAATTGTCAAGGATGATGAGGCACAGATTCGTGCCGCAGCTGAAAAAGCATTGGCAGAATGTGATGTTGTTATTATGTCCGGCGGCTCCAGCGCAGGTATAAAAGACAATTCCATGAAGGTTATTGAATCTTTGCCCGGTGCAGAGTTCCTTACTCACGGTTTGGCTATCAAGCCCGGCAAGCCCACAATTCTTGCACGTGCAGGGCGCAAGGCTGTTATCGGTCTTCCGGGCCATCCCGTTTCAGCATATTTCATTTTGCAGGCTATCGTTTATCAGATTTTCTACAGCCTGTTAGGGATCAAAGCACCTGAAAAAGCATATTTTGTCGCAAAAACAGCAGAAAAGATTCCTTCCAACAATGGACGCGATGATTTTGTCGCAGGAAAAATCGAAAACGGGGTTTTCCGTCCCGTTCCCGTCAAATCAGGATTGATAACCTTGCTTTCTGCCAGCAACGGCTATATCCGTATCGGCAAGGACAGCGAAGGTATTAATAAAGATGAAGAAGTTTTGGTTTATCAATATTAACAGTGGAGGTTGACAGCTATGGATTATCGTTATGGTAAGGTTATGCCTTTGGAAGAGGCAGTCACAGGTTATGTTGAGTTTTTAAAACAGGAAGGTGTCGGTGTAGAAACTGAGGTTATCCCCGTCAGTAAGGCATATCGCCGCATCACCGCTGAGGCAAGCTATGCACTGATTCCGTCTCCGCACTATAATTGCTCCGCAATGGACGGCATCGCAATTCATTCCCGTGAAACTTTCGGTGCAACTTCTACTACTCCCGTCTATCTGCAGAAGGGCAGCTTTGAAATCGTTGATACAGGTGATCCCATCCCCGATGGCTATGATGCAGTTGTTATGATCGAGGATGTTGTCTGGCAGGAAGACGGTTCTGTTCGTTTGGACAGCTCTTCTGCTCCCTGGGCCCATGTCCGTCAGGTTGGTGAGGATATCTGTCAGGGCGATATGATCATTCCAAGCTATTCCCGCATTTCTGCCTCCCATCTCGGTTCTTTGATCGCAGGCGGCATCCGCGAGATCAAGGTTCTGAAAAAGGTAAAAGCAGTTATTTTGCCCACAGGTGATGAGATCGTTTCTGCCGACAAGCTTCCTGCTAAGGGCGAAATCACTGAGTTTAACTCCGTTATTTTCTCTGCTATGCTTTCTGATTTCGATTGCGAAGTTGATGTTGAGCCTATTTTGAAGGACAATCTGCAGAATCTCACCGACAAGGTAAAAGAGCTGGCAGCAAAATATGATTTGGTAATTGTCAATGCAGGTTCTTCCGCAGGTCGTGATGACTATAGCTCCCGTGCTGTCGAAACCAGCGGCAAGCTCTTTGCTCACGGTATCGCTATCCGTCCCGGCAAGCCCGCCATCATGGGTGTTGTCGACAAGGCCGCAGTTATGGGTCTGCCCGGCTATCCCGTTTCTGCTGCTGTTGTTATGGAAAACTGCGTATTCCCTGTTGTTGAATATCTGCAGCACAGCTTTGCAGCTCGTCCTCCCAAAATTGAGGCAGTGCTCGGACGCCGTATTGTTTCCGAACTCAAATATCAGGAATATGTCCGCGTCAAGCTCGGCCGTATCGGCGGCAAATTCATTGCTATCCCGCTTCCTCGCGGCGCAGGTCTTATTTCCTCACTTTCTCATGCAGACGGTATGCTGACCCTGCCTCTTGCCAATGAAGGTATGGAAGCAGGCGATGTCGTTGAGATCGATCTTTATAAACCTTTACATCAGCTAGAAAACACTCTTGTTATCAATGGCTCTCATGATCCGATCATTGATGTTATCGGTGATTTCCTGCGCAAGAAGGACTATCAGGCATTCATCTCTTCTTCTCATACAGGCTCTATGGGTGGTATTACTGCCATCATGAAGGGCGAATGCATGATTGCTCCTATCCATCTTTTGGATGGTGCAACCGGTGTTTATAATGTTGCTGCAGTCAATAAATATCTTTCTGACTGTGATGTAACTCTTGTCAAGGGTGTCAAACGTCAGCAGGGGCTTTTCATCCCCAAGGGCAATCCCAAAAACCTCAAGGATATCAATGATTTAACCAGAGAAGACATCACCTTTGTCAATCGCCAGAAGGGTGCAGGCACCCGTGTTCTGCTCGATTATCTTATGGAAAAGAATGGTATCACCTCCGAGCAGATTTGCGGCTATGACAATGAAATGTATACTCATACCGCTGTTGCAACTCAGGTTGCCTGCGGAAATGCAGATTGCGGTCTGGGTGTTTATTCCGCAGCAAAGCTCTATGATCTTGATTTCATTCCTCTCTTCAGCGAGGAATATGATCTGGTTGTCCGCAATGACTGCATGGACAATCCGTTGGTCAAGGAATTCCTGGAAATTCTGCACAGCGATGAGTTTAAAGAATTTGTTACCGAAATGGGAGGTTATACATTTTGAAAGATAGCTATAGTCGCGAGATAAATTATTTAAGACTTTCTCTTACGGGCCGCTGCAATCTTAATTGCATCTATTGCAAGCGTGATCCCGTCGGCAGACCGGATATTTCTCTCGAAGAAATCAAAAATCTGGTCGAAGCCCTGGCAGAGCTTGGCATCAATAAGGTACGCCTGACCGGTGGTGAACCGCTGATGCGTGATGATATTGTGGAGATCACAAAAACCATCGCATCAATTCCCGGCATTACCGATCTGGCAATGACAACAAATGCCATTTTATTAACCAAATATGCCAAAGATTTGAAAGATGCAGGCTTGCATCGCCTGAACATAAGTCTTAATACCTTGGACTATGACACTTTCAAAAATATGGCACGCTTTGGTAAGCTGCCCGAAGTTCTTGCCGGCATTGAAGCTGCCAAAGAAGCAGGTTTTGAAAAAATCAAATTCAATACTGTTCTGATGCGCGGCGAAAATGACAGGGATATCGAAACCTTTATCGAATATGCCAAAAATGAGCCTATTGAAGTCCGTTTCATTGAATATATGCCTATGGGCGATAAATATGAAAAGGCAAAGGTTATCAAAGCCGATGAGGTTTTGGCTGCTCATCCCGAGCTTTATCCCATTGACAATGCTGATAAAAAATCCGTTGCTACTCTTTATACAGGTGATGGCTTCAAGGGTAAGGTCGGCTTCATCACGCCTATTTCTTCTTCCTTCTGTGATAACTGCAACCGCATTCGTGTAACTCACGATCTCAAGGTCAGAATGTGCTTGGGCAAGGATTTTGAAAATGATCTGGCTCCTTTCTTTTATCTTCCCAAGGAAGAACTGAAGGCTGAATTGAGCAGAATCATCAAAGCAAAGCCTGAAAAAGGCTTCTGCTCAGGCTTCAGCACCAAGCGTAAAATGGGTAATATCGGAGGTTGAGAAAATGGAATTAACTCATATTGATGAAACAGGCAAGGCCAGAATGGTCGATGTCTCTGAAAAAGCAATCACAAAGCGTGTTGCCATTGCTTCCGGCTATGTCAAGGTCGCACCCGAAACTCTCGCTCTTATCAAACAGGGTGAGGTGAAAAAAGGCGATGTTCTGGCAGTTGCCCGTGTTGCTGGTATTCTGGCTGCAAAACGTACCGGTGAGCTTATTCCGCTTTGTCATCCGCTCTCACTGGAGAGTGTGGTTGTTGATTTGCAGCTCGATGAAGAGAATTCTATGATCCTCATCGAAGCGCAGGCTGTCAATTCTGCCAAGACCGGTATTGAAATGGAGGCACTCACAGCTGTTTCCGTTGCAGGTCTGACAATTTATGATATGTGCAAAGCCGTTGATAAATATATGGTCATCGGCGATATCAAGCTCCTGCACAAATCAGGCGGCAAAAGCGGTGTTTTCGACCGCGATCCTGCAAAAGAATATTAATTCTCTTGCAAAATAACAGGCAATATATAACTGTTGACAAATTCCTACCGAATTGCTATGATTTATTGCATAGTAATTCAGTAGGAATTATTTGTTTTAAGGAGGTGTTTATTATAGCACGCGTTATTGCATTTAATATCAGTACGGCAAAAGGTATGCCAAAAAATGAGATTGAAACAGTTAATTTTCTTGCGGACAAGGGAATGGAAAACGATGCTCACTTGGACGAGCAGGGAGGTTTGCGCCAGGTGAGTCTGCTTGCCTCTGAAAGTGCTGACAAGATCCGCGATAAGATCCCCGGTATTGTAAACGGTCGCTTCGCTGAGAACATTACCACAGAAGGCATTGAGCTTTTTTCTTTGCCTATCGGTACCAAGCTTTTGTTTGATAATCGTGTTCTTATGGAGGTCAGCCAAATCGGCAAAACTTGTCATAATGGCTGTGCAATCAAGCAGCTTGTGGGAGATTGTGTGATGCCGCGCGAGGGCATTTTCTGCAGAGTTTTAGAAGGCGGCACTTTGACTGTCGGCTGCGAATTTCATATAGTTGAGTAATATACTTGCTGTTGTGAGCAAAAGCAATGTTTTTGAAACATTGCTTTTTTTGTTGACAAATATATCGTCAGACGATATAATATGATTACGATATATCGAATGACGATATATCAAGAATACCAATCGCTCGGCGAACAACTGACGGCTTTGCCGATTGAAAAATCTTTTGTCGGAGGGGAAGAATATGCACGAATTTTTTAAAGCAGCGCTTCCATGGATCATTTTAGGTTTCTTTGTAGCGGTTAGCTGCGTGCTTATGAACAAAAACCAAAAATAATTCTTTTGTGTTAATATTCGATTCTCCAAACAGGGAGGGATATGCTTGAACGATAATATCGTATTGACTGAAGCAACATATTATATTATGCTTTCGCTTTACAAGCCGCAGCACGGCTATGGCATCATGCAGCAGACAGAGCAGCTGTCAGGCGGCAGGATCAGATTGGCAGCAGGAACGCTTTATGGCGCATTGAATGCTCTTTGTGAAAAGGAGTGGATAGTACCTCTGCCGGTTCAGGCAGAAAGCCGCAAAAAGGAATATCAGCTGACAGCCAAAGGCTTGCAGATTTTGCGAAATGAGCTTGACCGTCTGCGTCAGTTGGTAGCAAACGGTGAATCGATTTTAGAGGAGGATTGAAAATGCTTGCAAGAAAAAAGATCCGCAAGGTGTTCTGGGTATGGGAATATGAAAAAGAGGAGCAATGGCTCAATCAAATGGCGCAATCCGGCTGGCTGCTCGACAAAATCGGTTTCTGTACATATTATTTTGTGCCCTGTCAACCGGGAGAATATATAGTACGCCTTGAAATGCATAAGCATGATGCTGATTATCTCAGCTTTATGCAGGAACTGGATGCGGAATATATCGGCCGAATGGCGCAATGGATATATTTTCGCCGCAAGGCCGAGCTTGGCGATTTCGGGCTTTTTCACGATATCGATTCCAAACTCAAGCATTTGGATAAGGTAGGCAAGGTGCTGGCTATTGTGGGTGTCGCAAATCTTTTAATCGGTCTTGCCAATACCTTCCATCCTTTGAATATCGGCTGGATCAATCTGCTCTGCGCAACTCT
>JAFSIU010000166.1 GCA_017439615.1 Bacillota bacterium | reverse complement strand
TTAATCTTCGCACTTTTTCTATTTGCTTCGTTCTCCGTTTAATATACGGCAAATGTACTCCGTGGGCTTTGTACAGTGTTTTCAGTCTTTGATCTCCAGACCGAATTTTGCGGCAAGCGATTGCACACCGCTCAAAATCTCTTCACGCGGGAAGTTATATTCCTCGAGCACATCATCCGTCAATTCATTGAGCCTGTCATAAAAATCGAGTGCCACCGCAAGATATTCATCATCCGAGCTGTCCATTTTGGCAAAGAGCAGGTCTTCTGCTCGACAAAATTCATTGACAGCCAAAAGCTTTTTCAATTCGCAATGCAGCTCATCGGCTGCGGAGAATTCCTCTTTGTCCGGCAGCTCATATTTCACATTTCTGCCTCCCAGAATGATCGAAGCGATATATCGCGTCAGCACAATGATCTGCCTCATCATCCAATCCTGCTGCATATACATTTGTTTTTCCTTTCTGTTGTCAGCCGATATATTCCCTTATCCTCAGCTTTGCGCCGCAACTTTCTGCCAGAAGCCTTGCCAGCTCGACATCCTCATCGGGCAGGGTGGTGGCAACCACGGTCATATAGACCTTGTCGATATATTTTGAGCAGCCCGTAGCAAAATCAAGCATTGCATGAAAAGCCTCAGCTCCGCCTTCGGGACGAACCAATTTCACATATTCATCCTCGTGCGGAGAATTGAGCGAAATGGAAATGATATCAAAAAGTCCCTCCAAAAGCGGCGGAACATCCTTGCCATGTGTCAGCGATGCATGTCCGTTGGTATTCAGTCGTATCGGCAGATTGCAGAAATTTTTGATCCCGGCGGCAATTTCAAGCATTGTGTCAAGCCGCATAGTCGGCTCGCCATAACCGCAGAAAACGATTTCCTTCATTGAGCTTAAATCAAATTCAGCGATTTTTGCCAGAACTTCCTCTGCCGAAGGCTCTTTTTCCAGCCACAGATTGTCTGTATATCCGCCGCCATTACTGTCATTACGCAGGCAGAATGTGCAGCTGCAATCACAGCGGTTGGTGATATTCAGATAAAGCCCTTTATTATATTCATAGCAAATTGTATCAGCCATTTTTTCTCCTTTTAGCAAATATGCTTGCCATATTCTTCAAAAATATTTTCACAATGCCTGTTATAAAGCTCATTTACTGCAGCATCATTCAGGCTGTTCTGCCAGATTATTTTACCGTCACCCTGCCCAAGCAGGTCTTTTTCATGTAGCACCTTCTGCAGATGTCTTGCCAGACCTTCATTCCCATCAAAAAGCTCTGCCTCGGGGAAAAGCCGTGCAAGCAGGGGTTTCAAAAAAGAATAATGCGTACAGCCAAGCACAATGGCAGAAATTTCATTCTCATAAGGCTTGATAAGACAACCGAGATATCTTTCTATCTCCTCAGAAAAAGGATTTTCCTCTATCATTTCCATCAAGCCAGAGCAGGGAAGCATTATCAATCTTTCCTGTTCACCAAGGCTTTCGGCAAGATCATGCAGCTTTTTTTCTCTGATTGTCAGAGCGGTGGCAAGCACCAGCACCTTTTTTTCGGTTTTTTGCAGAGCAGGCTTCAGAGCAGGCTCAATACCTAAAATAGGAATATTTTTAAATTCTTCACGAAGGCAGGCCGCAGCGGCCGAGGTCGCAGTATTGCAGGCAAGCACCACTGCCTTGGCGCCAAGAGACAAAAACTGCTGCATATTCTGCCGCATCAGCTGCTTTATTTCATCTGTGTCCTTATCGCCATAAGGCGCATTTGCCGCATCGGCAAAATAGCAAAAATCCTCCATTGGCAAAAGCTTCCTGAGCTCTGCCAGAACAGAAATTCCACCTATTCCCGAATCAAAAACAGCTATCAAGGATTTCGCCTCCCTTTCGGCAATTCCACTAAAATTATTCCGCAGATTTTTCAAAAGCAATTCTCGGATAATTATCCTCTTCGACATAAATTGTTCCGCATCGTGAAAATCCCAGCTTATCAAGAAAGCGTTCAACAAATCTTAAAAAAGCTTTTGCGATATTTTCAAACGTTTTTTGTCCCCATTTTACAAACCTTTTCTTCCATTTATTTCGCCACAGAGAACGAAGCATAAAAAACAGGACAATAAGATCTACGGTAGCAAGTAAAAGCATAATCAACCTTAACGAG
>JAFSIU010000021.1 GCA_017439615.1 Bacillota bacterium | reverse complement strand
CAGTGGTCATACCGCAGTATTTGCCGGCTTCCTCATTCATAATACCGTCCTTGCCAATAACAGTCAGCACGGGCATATTATGTCTGATACCCATTTCAAAGTCGTTGGGGTCGTGCGCAGGAGTGATTTTGACAGCGCCGGTGCCATATTCCTTATCAACATAAGCATCGGCAACGATGGGGACTTCCTTGCCTGTTACGGGCAGGATAACCATTTTGCCAACCATATCCTTATATCTTTCATCCTCGGGATTGACGGCAACGCCTGTATCGCCGGGGATTGTTTCGGGACGGGAGGTTGCAACCATGATATGACCGCTGCCGTCCTTCAAGGGATATTTGACATACCAAAGATGACCGGCTCTCTCATTGTGCTCGACTTCGATATCGGAAATCGTGGTCTGGCAATGAGAGCACCAGTTGACTATATAACTTCCTCTGTAAATAAGGCCTTTTTTATAAAGAGAAACGAAAACCTCATTGACCGCCTTGGAGCAGCCCTCGTCAAAGGTGAAGCGTTCCTTGTCCCAATCGCAGGAGCTGCCGAGCTTTTCGAGCTGGGAAACGATGCGGGCATGATATTTGTCCTTCCATTCCCATACCTTTTCAATAAAGGGCTCACGGCCGAGATCATACTTAGAAATGCCCTCCTTTGCAAGCATTTCTTCAACCTTTGCCTGAGTGGCAATGCCTGCATGATCGGTGCCGGGCAGCCACAAAACTCTTCGGCCCTGCATACGACGGAAGCGGGAAAGGATATCCTGCATTGTATTATCAAGAGCATGTCCCATATGCAGCTGACCCGTTACATTGGGCGGCGGCATAACAATGGAAAAAGGCTCTCCATTCACATTTACCTCAGAAGAAAAATAGCCGTTTTTCTTCCAAAAATCATACCATTTTTGTTCAACTGCCTCAGGAGCATAATTCGAAGCCAAAGCCTCTTTCTTTTCGTTCATAACACACCTCGGAAAAATTTATTCGTGATTATTTATTTTACAATGAAATGCAAGTAAAATGCAATATCTATTCTTTATTTTTCCTGCTTTTTTGCAAATAAATCGCTCTTGCGGAAAACCCACATAGTACAAGAGGCAAAAGCAAGAAAATGCAATATAATATACAGCCTTTCGCCGTAACATATTCCGGTAAAAGAATTACAAGCGGAAGAATCACCAAACAAAATCCTCCAAGTAAAACTGCGATTTCCAGCAACAGCAGAAAAACCTTATCATTATATCCCAGATAAAAAACCGTTGTAAGTAAGGCAAATACCGGCATTATAAGAACAAACGGCACTGCATAAAATGGCTGCGGTAACAGCTCTGCAATATAATACAATGCCGCAGCCTGCAGCAGTAAAACTACTATAAAAATTATAGAACTCTTTAAAAAACGCATAAAAACACCCCCGATTAAATATATGGTCGGGAGTGCTTTTTATGTTTTCTTATTCTTCGTTTACGGCCTCTTCAACTTCTGATGACATTTCGGACACTTTTGCATCTAGCAGACCGAAAACGATTTCTTCGATATCGGCAAGCAGTCTTTCCCTGCCCTCGCGGCTGACAGCGGAAAAAACAATAAGCTCATCCTTTTCCAGACAGAATTCACCTCGTATTTTTGCGGCATTTCTTGCCTTTTCATTCTTTGAGACCTTGTCCGCTTTGGCAGCAATATGATTGATACCATAGCCTGCTTCGGTCAAAGCCTTGTTCATTTCCCTGTCCTCAAAAGAAGGGTCATGGCGGATATCCAAAAGCTGATATAGAAATTTCTGTTCAGGCTTGTCCTTTAAGAAGCGGCTTATCATAGCAAGCCATGAATCTCTTTCGGTTTTAGCCACCTTGGCATAACCATAGCCGGGCAAATCCACAATATAAAAGCTTTTTATTTCCTCATTGCGCTGAGCTTCAATGAGATAGAAATTAATAAGCCTTGTCTTGCCCGGTGACGATGAGGTTCTTGCCAGCCCCTTGCGATTGATTACACAATTTATCAGCGATGATTTGCCCGCATTGGAGCGCCCCAAAAGCACGATCTGAGGCAAATCATCATTTACATATTGCGCTGGCTTGACAGCACTCTGTGCCAAAGAAGCTTTTCGAATCTTAATCATTGGTTTTCTCCGCAATTTGTTCTTCGCGAGGCAAAAGAACCAAGTCAAGCACCTCTTCTAATTGAGATACAAAAACAAACTGCATTTTCTTCTTGATATTTGCAGGGATATCTTCCATATCCTTGCGGTTTTCTTCAGGCAATATAACTATATCACAGCCGCCGCGGCGTGCTGCAAGCACCTTCTCTTTGACACCGCCAATGGCAAGCACTTTGCCGCGGAGTGTCAACTCACCTGTCATGGCCACATCGGAGCGAACAGGGCGACCTGAGAGCTCAGAGGCAATAGCTGTTGCCAAAGTAATACCGGCAGAGGGGCCATCCTTTGGAATAGCACCCTCAGGTACATGGACATGCAGATCAAGCTTCTCATCAAGGGGCTGAGGAATACCTACTTTATCAGCAATGGATTTGACATAGGTATAAGCGATCTGCACACTTTCCTTCATAACATCGCCAAGCTTGCCTGTGATGTGCAGCTTGCCGCTTCCTGCAAGGGATTTGGTTTCAATATTCAAAAGTTCGCCGCCGACTTCTGTCCATGCAAGTCCTGTTACCAGACCCACCTCGGGTTTGGCAGCAGTCTTGCCGAAGGAATAACGCGGAATGCCGAGATATTTTTCCAGATTGCCCTGAGTTACCGCAAATTCACCCTTTTTACCCGCAACTATATCACGGCTGATACAGCGACAGATCTTGCCGATCTTTCTCTCAAGATCACGCACGCCTGATTCTTTTGTATATTGTCTGATAATAGAACGCAGGGCATTTTCGGAGATGTTGATGCCTTTATCAGATAAGCTATGCTCTTCAAGCTGTTTGGGAACAAGATGCTTTTGAGCAATATGCAGCTTTTCTTCTTCGGTATAGCCGGAAAGAGTAATGACCTCCATTCTGTCAAGCAGCGGACGTGGAATATTCTGTGCTACATTGGCAGTGGTAATAAACATTACCTGAGAAAGATCATAAGGAATCTCTACATAATGGTCAGAGAAATTAGCATTCTGTTCGGGATCAAGAGCTTCCAGAAGCGCGGAAGAAGGATCACCGCGAAAATCAGAGGCAAGTTTATCTATTTCATCCAGAAGAAAAACAGGATTCTTTGTGCCTGCTGTTTTCATACTCTGGATAATTCTGCCGGGTTGGGATGCGACATAAGTTCTTCTGTGTCCGCGAATCTCTGCTTCATCACGGACACCGCCCAAAGAAATGCGGACAAACTTTCTGTTCAATGCTTCTGCAACGGAACGTGCAAGAGAGGTTTTGCCCACACCGGGAGGACCGACAAGACAAAGAATGGGGCCTTTGATCTTACCGCTTAATTGTTTGGCAGCAAGATATTCCAGAATCCTTTCCTTTGGCTTTTCAAGGCCGAAATGGTCTTTGTCAAGAACTTCTTCAGCAATTTTGATATCATCTCTGTCAACAGTTGTTTCTGTCCACGGAATTCCAAGCAGCCAATCGATATAATTATGCAGAACAAAATATTCGGAGGCATTGGAGGGCATTCTCTCAAGACGCTTGATCTCAAGATCAAGTCTTTCATTGACATAATCGGGCAAAGCAAGAGCTGCCTGACGGTTGCGCAGCTCTTCGATTTCCTGAGCCTGCATTTCCTTTTCGCCCAATTCATCCTGAATGGCTTTCATACGCTCACGCAGATAATATTCCTTTTGATTCTGCTCGACCTGTGCATTGACCTTGTCATTGATGACCTTTTCCCACTCTTTGATATTACTTTCTTTCTCCAAGATTTCAAGCAGCATAATAAAACGCTTTTCAACATTGAATTGCGCCAGCATAGTCTGCTTGAAAGACAAATTAAAGGTCAGATATGTAATTATCATATCTGTCAGCTGTCCGGGATTGGTAACCTCATTAAGCGCATTGAGCATATCTTGATTGATTCTCTTATCGCCTTTGGTAAACTCTTCAAACTGATGCATAAGCACACGGCAATAGGCGCTGAGCATTTCTTCTTCAGCACCGGGAATTTCCTTTTTCTTGACAATACCTGCTGTGATATAAGGCTCATTTGCAATATATTTACGCAATTGTGCACGAGACACAGCTTCGATCATAATGCGATAAGCACCTGCAGGAAGCTTTATGCATTGCTTGATACGGCAAATCGTACCAACATCATAAAGCTCTTCTATTGCAGGATCCTCTGTTTTGGCATCCTTTTGCATAACCAGGAATACCAGCTTTTCTTCGGTTTCCATTGCCTTATCGATAGCAGCCATTGATTTCGGGCGACCAACATCAAGATGGATTACTGTATAAGGGAATACCAGCATACCTCTCAAAGGCAGCATTGGCATTTCATGAATTTTTACAGGGGACATAAAACACCTCTCAATAAATAATAAAATAGTATATCATATATCTTCATAAAAGAAAAGTATTATTGTTCTGCACCGCTTATTTGGTCTCTTAAACGCTGCTTGCCAAAATCAAGATTAATGACTTTATGCGCTGAAGGAGCGCAGAATATTTTACTGAAGCATTCGCTGAGATTTTTAATACACTCAATTTGTTTATGCGGAACAATGCTGTTGCTTAACATACTGATGTCCGGATAGTTTGAAATGAAATCGCATTTTGCATATGCTTCTTTTATCACTATCAGTTCACCTGATATATGCAGCTCACCGCAAAGTAAAAGTGCGGGTTTGATGTATTTTCCGCAGCAAGCGGAAAATATTGCTGCTGCAGCCGCAAGTTCATAAGACGCATCAGGCCGCGATCCTGCAAGCTCAAAATTTATATGAATATCATATTCATCTGTATTCAAGGAAGTAACTCGTTTCACTGCAGTTATTGCTTTTAAAACAATGCCCTTCAGAATTTCCATATTTTCTGCACTGCTGTCGGAAGCAGAGATTATCAGCTGTCCCTGTTCAGACGGAAAAGCTTCTGCTTCTAT
>JAFSIU010000165.1 GCA_017439615.1 Bacillota bacterium | reverse complement strand
CTTTTATAAAAATAACTGTAGAAGCAAAACCAATACTCTAAACAAATAAACCCCACATCAAATTATTAATGTGGGGTTTGCTTTATAATAACAACTGTTTTATGAACACCGACCATATTTTGTCCGCTTTCATTTGGCATAATGTCTATGTTTTTGGCAGCAGAAAATTTTTGACATTCATTGCCTGATAAGCTATCATTGAGGCATAAGCAGGGGAGCGGGAATTGCCCGCTGAGAGGAAGTTCGGCTTCGACCCTTATGCCGCAGCTTGCGGTAACCTATTGGATAATGCCAAAGTGGGAGCTTGCAATGATTGAAAGTGTTTTGAAAATTGAATATTCACATCTTCTCAGCCGGCCCCATTGTCGGCATTTTTAATTTGAGGAGGTGTCTTTATGAACAAAAATGTAAGAAAATTAGCCATCGCAGCTTTGCTGGTTGCCTTGGCGGTGGCAGGCGCAGGATTTTCTATTCCTGTTGGTATTGCCAAATGCAGTCCCGTGCAGCATCTGGTTAATGTTTTGGCAGCGGTGATGCTCGGCCCTGCCTATGCGGTAGAGGTTGCCTTTGCAGCATCTCTTATCCGAGTTTTGATGGGAACGGGCACTCTGCTTGCCTTCCCCGGCAGTATATGCGGTGCATTTCTGGCAGCCCTTGTTTTCCGCAAGAGTAAAAAGCTGCTGCCTGCCTGTTTGGGTGAGGTCTTTGGTACAGGTATCATCGGTGCTCTTTGTGCTTATCCTGTTGCCGTGCTTTTGATGAATAAAACTGCCGCCGTTTTCGGCTTTGTCATTCCCTTTGCCGTGTCCTCAGCAGGCGGCGCAATCATTGCCTATGCGGTTTTGCGGGCGATGAAAGGCTTTTTGAAAGAGAAAGGAATTTTCAATGATTAAAAGAATCGCAGAAAAACAGCCAAAAATCCTGATGATGACCAATTATGTCACGATGAAGCTTTGCGCGGACGGTCTTTGCGCCCTCGGTGCGCAGCCTTCTATGTCTGCCTATGCAGAAGAGGCGGAGGAGATCATGGCTGTGAGCGATGCTCTTGTGCTGAATCTCGGCACTCCCTCGGAGGAAAAGCATTCCGCAGCCCTTCTGGCAGCAGAATATGCTTCCGAAATGGATATACCGAGTATTTTGGATGTTCAGGGCTTGTTTTTGTCCAATATCCGTCTGGAAATGACCCGCGAGTTGCTCGATGCTGCCGATTTTTCTGTATTGAAGGGCAATCTACAGGAGCTGAAGGCTCTTGCGGCCTTGCTGGGCTGCGAAGATGCCGAAAGCAGCAGGGAAATGGTTCAGCTTCTCGCCAAAGAAACAGGCAGCACTGTTTTGTGCAGCGGCAAGGAGGATATAATCTCCGATGGTCAAAAAATCGCAGTTTTGAAAAATGGCTGTGCAGAGCTTGGCAATATCAGCGGCACAGGCTGTCTGTTAGGTGCGGTTTGCGGTGCTATGCTCGGCAGCGGCTTCCCGCCCTTTGAAGCAGCACTTATGGCAGCGGCGCTTGTGGATATCTGCGGTGAGCGTGCCCTTGCCAAAATGAAGAAAAATGCAGCAGGCATCGGTTCCATGGCAGTTTTCCTGCTTGATGAGCTTTATCTTGCTGATGAGAGCATTCTGGAGGAGATAATCTGTGAATATAAAGGATAGCCTGCTTTTTTATGCCATAACGGACAGGGGCGAGCAGTCTGAAAGTGAATTCCTCGCGGATATTGAAAAAGCCCTAAAGGCAGGCATCACCATGCTGCAGCTCAGGGAAAAATATAAATCAAGCGAAGAAATCATCGTCTTGGGAAAAAAGGTGAAGTCTATTACCGATAGCTTTTGTGTGCCTCTCATTATTGATGATGATGTTTATGCAGCAAAAGTCATCGATGCGGCAGGCGTGCATCTCGGGCAGGAGGATATGTCCGCAGCGGAGGCGCGGCAGCTGCTCGGCAAGGATAAAATAATCGGCATCACCGCCAAAACAGTTGAGCAGGCACAAAAAGCCGAGGCTGATGGCGCGGATTATCTCGGCAGCGGCAGAATGTTTGTTTCGCAGACAAAGGAAAATGCTGCAGCTATGAGCTATGAGCTTTTGCGGGAGATATGCCGCAGTGTGAATATCCCTGTATGTGCCATCGGCGGCATAGAGAAGGGGAATATAGAGCAGCTTTATGGCAGCGGCATTGCAGGAATAGCGATATGCAAAGGAATTTTTGCTGCCAAGGATATGCTTGAAGAAGGCAAGGCTATCAAGGAGCTTTTGAAAAATCTGTGAAAGAGGTGCAGAAAATGAAGGAAATCGGATATATCATTTGGGATTTTGACGGAACCATTGCCGATTCCATGAATGTTTGGGTCAGATCCGCCTCGAACTATCTGCGTTCTAAGGGTGTCAAGGATCCGGGTGATATTGATACTATGGCACGTCCCAAAGGGCTGATGGAAACTGTACTTCTGATGAAACGGCATTTTGAGCTCGAAGAAACCCCGCAGCAGATTTTTGATGAGATATGCGAGCAGACAGGCGAACTCTATCGTCATAAAATCGCACTCAAAGAAGGTGTGGAGCTGGCGATAAGAGATATGGCGGAAGCAGGACTTTCTATGTGTATTGCTACAGCCTCCACCCCTGAGCATGTCTGGGCAGCCCTTCATCGCTGGGGCTTGGCAGAGCATTTTGATTTCATCATCACCTGTGATGATGTCGGCGTCGGCAAATATTCTCCGCTCATTTATCAGCAGGCAGCAGAGCGTATGAATGCCGAGCCTGAGGAAACTCTTGTGATAGAAGACGGTCTTATGGGGATTCTCTCCGCAAAAAAGGCGGGCTTTGCAATTTTGGGTGTTTATGAAGCAGCTATCCCCGAAAAAACCGCAGAATGTCATGCCGCAAGTGATATATATTTCAGCAAATGGTCGCAATGGCAGGGCTTTGATGCTCTGCAGAAGAAGCTTTGTGAGGTGTTCCGATGAAAAAGGTTTTGAGCATTGCAGGCTCCGATTGCAGCGGCGGAGCAGGTATACAGGCTGATTTGAAAACAATGACGGCTCTCGGTGTCTATGGCATGAGTGTCATCACCGCCTTGACAGCGCAGAATACAACGGGAGTTTATGCCGTGGAGGAGTCTGCTCCCGAATTCGTGGCCAGACAGCTGGATTGCGTTTTCGAGGATATTTTCCCCGATGCGGTGAAAATAGGAATGGTCTCAAACAGTGCAATTATCGAGACAATAGCTGCCAAGCTGCAGGAATATCAGGCAAAAAACATTGTTCTCGATCCCGTGATGGTGGCAACCTCGGGCGGCGTGCTGATGAAAAGTGAAGCAACGCAGGTGCTTGTGGAGAAGCTTTTTCCCTTGGCATCACTAATCACTCCCAATATCCCCGAGGCAGAAGCGCTGAGCGGATTGAAAATCGCCGGCAAAAAGGATATGCTGGCAGCTGCACAAAAGCTTGCAGAGCAGACTTCCGCCGCAATTTTACTCAAAGGCGGGCATCTGACAGAAAGTGCCGATGATTTGCTTTTTTATAATAATGAAGAATATTGGTTCTCCGCGCCGCATATCGAGACAAAAAATACTCACGGCACAGGCTGCACTCTTTCTTCGGCAATTGCCTGTCTGCTGGCAGATGGCGAAGAGCTTCCACAGGCAGTTGAAGGCGCCAAGCAATATCTTTGGCAGGCGATCAGGCATGAGCCATCCTTGGGCAGAGGCAATGGTCCAATCAATCATATGTGGCAAAAAATCTGATTGTTTTACAATTTTTCGGCAGGAATTTTGATTAATGTGTAGAATAATAGAACTTTAAACCTTTATCATTTTGAGGAGGACGAAATGGCAAAGAAAAAGCGTATCAGGAAGTTTTTTGCTCCCAAGCATACCGAAGGCGAAAAATTCTTGCTGAAAATGCAGAAGCAAAAGATAACAGTGCAGGCGTTTTATATCGCTTTGGCTATTGCCTTTGCCAGTGCGCTTGTCAAGCTGCTGGTTCTTCGTGCAACTGCTTTTGAGATACTTGCAGAAGAACTTATTATTTTTGTACCCTTTTTCTATATCGCAGTTCGCCGCGTCAATGCCGATCTTGCTTCCGCAAAAAAAGTCAATGTCAAGGAAAGCTTTACAGTTCTTACTTTCTGCGCTGCTTTAGCAGGGCTTGTTTCTTTTGCCTTGAGCTTTGTCGGTCTTTTGGTTTTTGCAAAGATTTCTGCCGTTGTGCTTGATTTCATTAATATTACCATGGTAGCCGGTGCAATAGGTGTACTCGTGGGTGTGATTTTTTATGCTCTGTTTTATATGCTAGCCAATAAAGAGAATAATTCGGCAGAACCCCCTGCCGCATAAGAGATAGTCCAAAACTGTCTCTTTTTCTTTTGTTCAAGCATTTGATTAAAATAAAATTTTTAAGGAAGGAGGAGCAATATAAGCATATCGCAAAAGCGATATAAGGTTTTTGTACTTATATTAATTATTATTTTTTCAGGAGGTTATGTTTCAAATGGACAAGTTGTTTAAAATCAAACAAAACGGTTCAACCGTACGTACCGAGATTTTAGCCGGTCTGACTACCTTCATGACCATGGCTTATATCATCGCTCTCAACCCCAATCTGCTCACCGGCTTCGGCGCAAACGGCCAGGAAATCTGGAATGCAGTTTTCATGGCAACCTGCCTTTCTTCCGCTATTGCAATGTTTGTTATGGCATTTTTAGCCAACAAACCCTTCGCTCTTGCTCCCGGTATGGGTCTCAACAGCTTCTTCGCAGTTGTTGTTGCCAACATCGCAGGTATGACAGGTCTTTCCTATGTTGCCAGCTATCAGGCAGCATTGGGCATCATTCTTGTTGAAGGTATCATCTTCATCATCCTTTCCGTTCTGAATGTTCGTGAAAAGATCGTTGAAGCTATTCCTCTGGGTGTTCGCCTTGGTATCGCTCCTGCTATCGGTCTTATGCTGATGAACATCGGTCTTGGCTCCAATGTCGGCATTTATGCTTCCGGCAATGGATTCACCACTCCTTTCTATGTAATGCGCGACTTCTTCGGTGCTCTCACCCCCGGCAACATCCAGAGTGCTATGGGTCCTGAATATTCTGTTATGGTTCTCACTGTTATCACTATGTTCCTTGGCGTTTTTGCAATGGTTATTCTTGCCAAAAAAGGCGTCAGAGCCGCTGTTCTTATCGGCATGCTCCTGGCTTCCGTTATCTATTGGGCAGGTCAGGCAATCTTCCTCGGCACCAAT
>JAFSIU010000164.1 GCA_017439615.1 Bacillota bacterium | reverse complement strand
GAGCCGACTGTATGCGTACCCTGAAAATGGCTGATATCATAACACTCCATGCGATAGGGCGTTTTCTCCAGCTGCAAGACCTCGCGCAGCTGCTCCAGAGCAAGGGCTGCTTTTTGTTCCTTATAGGCTTTGGATTCCAATCTTTCTGTCAGCACCAGTTCGGCATTATGCTGCACCAGCTGCATAAGCTTTTTCCTATCACCGCGCTGTGGGAGTGAGAGCTGCACCTTTTTGCCATTTTGCGCAGACAGCCATGCCTCCAGGCCTTCTTTGTCCTCGGGCTCGATATTCAGGCATATCTCCTTTGGCAGATTTTTGGACCCTTCATAATATTCACTGAGAAAGCGCGCCATAACGGCGGCAGCTTCCTCCTCGGCAGGATTTTGCAGCTTGAAATGTTCTCTGCCCACGACCTTACCGTTTCTATATAAAAAGACCTGTGCAATACATTGATCATCACGGCAGGCAATGGCAATGAAATCTCTGTTTTCCGTCACATCACCGCTTTCCAACTGCTGCTTTTGCATCAGGGTTTGCAGGGCAAAAAGGCGATCTCGCAGGGCTGCAGCTTCTTCAAAGCGCTGCTCGGCGGCTGCCTGCTTCATTTTCTTTTCTGTTTCTGTTGTTACCTGCTCGGTTTTCCCGTTCAAAAAAAGCTTGCATTGTGCTACCAGCTCCGCATAGTCCTCGGCGGAAATATTCCCCGCACAGGGAGCATGACATTTGCCTATATGATAATTCAGGCAGGGACGGTGATTTTTGGACCAGCTTTTGGCATTGCAAAGGCGCAATGGGAAAAGCTCGCGCAAAAGCTGCTCCAGTTCCTTGCGCTGCAGGCCGCTGACATAGGGGCCGAAATAGCTGTTGCCGTCAGCCTTGGGACTGCGCACCAAAATCAGCCGCGGGAATTCCTCGCTCTCCGTCAGACATAAAAAGGGATAGCGCTTGTCATCACGCAGCATGATATTATATTTCGGCTTATATTGCTTGATGAAATTGTTTTCCAGAATGAGTGCCTCTTGGGGGCTGTTGACGCAGACGGTTTCAATATCCGCGATATGCTCCACAAGCGCACGGGTCTTGGGAGTGAGCGCATCGCGATTCTGAAAATAGGAATGAACACGATTGTGCAGAGATTTCGCCTTGCCGACATAAATGACCTCACCCTCGGCGTTTTTCATCAGATAAACACCGGGGGTATGAGGCAGTTTTTTCAAAATTTCAGCAAGATGAGCGTTCATATTTCTCCTATATTTTCATCAAAAAGCTTTTAAGCAAAACTTTACGAAACGGACATTGTTTTCCTAATAACACTATAAGAACAGCATCTATATCATAGAATTGATAAAATTGATAAATTATATTACATCAATGAAATTCTACATAATTTGCATTCTTCAAAACATTTTTCAGAAAGGCACCTGTATAGCTTTGCGGACATTCGGCAATCTCCTCAGGAGTACCGGTCGCAATAATTGTACCACCGCCATCGCCGCCTTCGGGGCCGAGGTCGATGATATGATCAGCAGTTTTGATAACATCGAGATTATGCTCGATGACGACAACGGTATCTCCTGCATCGACCAAACGCTGCAAAACCTCCAGCAGCTTGTCTATATCGGCGGTGTGCAGACCTGTGGTAGGCTCATCAAGAATATATAGAGTTCTGCCATTGCTGCGGCGGGCAAGCTCTGTTGCCAGCTTGACACGCTGTGCCTCACCGCCCGAGAGCGTGGTGGCAGGCTGACCGAGGCGAATATAGCCCAAGCCGACCTCGGAAAGAGTATTCAACTTTTTAGCGATGCGGGGAATATTGGCAAAGAAGCTGCAGGCTTCATCAACAGTCATATCCAGCACATCGGAAATGGATTTACCCTTATATTTGACCTCCAGAGTCTCCCTGTTATAGCGCTGACCCTTGCAGACCTCGCAGGGCACGAAAATATCGGGGAGGAAGTGCATTTCGATTTTGATAATACCATCGCCCTGACAAGCCTCGCAGCGGCCGCCCTTGACATTGAAGCTGAAACGGCCCTGCTTATAACCTCTTGCCTTGGCCTCGGGAGTTTGAGAATAAAGATCGCGTATCAAATCGAAAACACCTGTATAGGTCGCAGGATTGCTGCGCGGTGTACGACCGATGGGGCTTTGGTCGATATTGATGACCTTGTCCAGATGCTCCAGACCCTCAATACTCTTATAACCCTTGGCGCCTCTGCCTGCTCTGTTCAGAGCTTTGGCGGCTGCTTTATAAAGAATTTCATTGATAAGCGAGCTTTTGCCGCTGCCGGAAACACCTGTCACGCAGACAAACATTCCAAGCGGGAATTCGGCTGTCAGCTTGCGCAGATTGTTGACCTCGGCGCCCTTGATGACGAGCTTTTTGCCATTGCCTGCGCGGCGTGTGAGCGGCACGGGAATTTTCTTTTTTCCGGAGAGATATTGACCGGTGATGGATTTCTCGCAGGCCTTGACCTCCGCGGGAGTGCCGCAGGCAACTATCTCGCCGCCATGCTCACCTGCTCCGGGGCCGATATCTATAATATAATCCGCTGCCTCCATGGTCTCCTCATCATGCTCGACCACCAGTACTGTGTTGCCGATATCGCGCAGATTTTTCAGCGTTTCGATCAGCTTTTGATTATCGCGCTGATGCAGACCGATGCTCGGCTCATCGAGTATATAAAGCACACCCATCAATGAAG